>NZ_JBSFYC010000105.1:0-19319 GCF_053595675.1 Streptomyces sp. NPDC002446
AGTTCAAGCGCACGTACAAGAACGGCAAGATGTGATAAAGCGAAGCAGTCCGGACACCCTGCCCCGGAGGACCGCCACCGCCACCCGAAAAGCCCCGCGCAGCGGCACGCAACGCCCGCCGCAGGCGCAACGGCGACCAACCCCCACGGCGGGAAAGCCGAAAACGCGGGCAGCCAAGCAACGCGCAGCGGACTCGGCCACGAAGTGTGACCATAGGATCACCATCCGCGATCCACCGTCAGAAAGGCTGACCCATGCGTACTCTCCGCCTGCGGGCCCCCCTCGTCGCGCTGGCTGCGGCCGGCTGTGTGCTGGCCGTGCCTGCCGTGAGCGTCGCGGCAACCCTGGACTGCGGTCCCGCTTCCGCGCAGGCCGGTCCCCGGCCACAGGACGACGCCGAGCCACGGGCCGACGCCGCGCAGGTCGCCATGCTCAAACGCGGCGTGGCGGAGTGGAACAACTGGCGCAAGGCGCACCCCGGCGTCCGGCCGGCGCTCTCCGGCGCCGGCTTCCCGCACGCCGACCTGCACGGCGCCGACCTCAAGGGCGCCGACCTCCGTGGTGCCAACCTCAGCAACGCCGATCTGCACGGCGCCGACCTCGCCGGTGCCGACCTCTCCGGCTCCCTGCTCGTCGCGGCCGACCTGAGCAACGCCGACCTCAACCGCGCCGACCTCGGCGGTGCCTACCTCAGCGGCGCCCGGCTCAGCGGTACCAAGCTCGGCTGCAAGGGGCACGCGACGTGCACGGGCTGAGGCTGCCGGGCTATCGGCCCACGCGTTCCCGGGCCTCCGCGATGTCCTCCTCCGTCGGGGCGTCGTCCTGGGTGAGGGTGCGGCGCCAGTAGCCGCTGAAGTCGATCCGCCGCTTGTCGATGCCGCGTTCGTCGACCAGATGGCGCCGTAGCGTGCGTACCGTGCCCGCCTCGCCGGCCAGCCAGGCGAAGACCTCTCCGGCCGGGAAGGGCAGGGCGCGTACGGCCGCCGGCAGCGCGTCACCGTGACCGGGCGGGACGCCGTCGCGGTGCACCCAGTGCACGGTGACGTCCGCCCGGGTCGCGAAGCGCTGCTCCTCGGCGGCGTCGGCCACCTCTATACAGGCGAGCGCGCGGGCGCCGGACGGCAGCGCCTCGACGAGGGAGCCGATGGCCGGCAGCGCCGTCTCGTCGCCGGCCAGCAGCAGCCAGTCGGCGGTGTCGAGCGGCAGTGGCCAGGCATACTCCGCCGCCGGGCCGTAGCGGGCGAGGGCGTCGCCCACGGCGGCGGAGGCCGCCCACCGGGTCGCCGGGCCGGGCGCCGGGTCATCCGTCGACGTCGCGGCGGCGTGGAGCACGAAGTCGACGGTGATCCGGTGCCGGACCGCGTCGTAGGAGCGCACCGTATAGCTGCGCATCCACGGCCGTTCGTCCTCGGGAAGGGCGAGGAACGCCTGGTACCAGCGCATCGCGTCGCCGTCCGCGCCCCGCTCGGGCAAGCGGGGGGCGTGCTGGCCCGGTTGGGGGAACAGCAGCTTGAGTTGCTGGTCGGGCCAGGTGGGGAAGTCATCGAGGCCGTCCCCGGCGAAGGTGATGCGGGCCATGCGGGGGCTGATCCGCCGGACGTCGGTGACATGGATGAGCGCGACGGGCACGGCCGCCATCGGGTCCTCCAGGGAGAGAAGCGGGTGGAAGGGAAGCGGGGCCTACGGGGCAGGGTGCTGAACGTACGTCCGCAGGTGGCGGGCGGTCAGGGAGTCGCCGGTGGCGACCAGGTCCGCGGGGGTGCCGGTGAAGACCACTCGGCCGCCGTCCTGTCCGGCCCCGGGGCCGAGGTCGACGATCCAGTCGGCGTGGGCCATCACCGCCTGGTGGTGTTCGATGACGATGACGGTGTTGCCGTCGTCGACCAGCCGGTCCAGCAGGCCCAGGAGCTGGTCCACATCGGCGAGGTGCAGTCCGGTGGTCGGCTCGTCGAGGACGTAGACGGCGCCCTTCTCCGCCATGTGGACGGCGAGTTTGAGGCGCTGCCGTTCACCTCCGGAGAGAGTGGTGAGCGGCTGGCCGAGGCCCAGGTAGCCCAGGCCCACCTCCGCGAGCCGGTCGAGGATGGTGCGGGCCTGCCCGGTGGGGAAGAACTCGCGGGCCTCGGCCACGGACATCGCGAGCACCTCGCTGATGTTCTTGCCACGCAGGGTGTAGGTGAGGACCTTGGGGGTGAAGCGCCGGCCCTCGCACTCCTCGCAGACCGCGGCCACACCGGCCATCATCGCGAGGTCGGTGTAGACCAGCCCGATGCCCTTGCAGGTCGGGCAGGCGCCTTCGGAGTTGGCGCTGAACAGGGCCGCCCGCACGCCGTTGGCCTTGGCGAAGGCGGTGCGTACCGGACCGAGGAGTCCGGTGTAGGTGGCCGGGTTGGAGCGCCGGGAGCCGCGGATCGGGGACTGGTCGGCGACGATCACCCCGTCCCGCCGGGGCAGCGAGCCGTGGATCAGGGAGCTCTTGCCGGAGCCCGCCACTCCCGTGACGACGGTGAGCACCCCCAGCGGGAGGTCGACGCTGACGTCCTGGAGGTTGTGGGTGTCGGCGCCGCGGATCGCGATCCGGCCACGGGGCTCACGGACCGTTGTGCGCAGCCGGGCGCGGTGGTCGAGATGGCGGCCGGTCAGGGTGCCGGAGGCGCGCAGGGCCGCGACGTCGCCGGTGAAGCAGAGCTGTCCGCCGGCGGCTCCGGCTCCCGGGCCGAGGTCGACGACATGGTCGGCGATCGCGATCGTCTCGGGCTTGTGCTCGACGACCAGGACCGTGTTGCCCTTGTCGCGCAGCCTGCGCAGCAGGTCGTTCATCCGCTGGATGTCATGCGGGTGCAGTCCGGTGGTCGGCTCGTCGAAGACGTAGGTGACGTCGGTGAGGCTGGAGCCCAGATGGCGGACCATCTTGACGCGCTGGGCCTCGCCGCCGGACAGCGTGGCCGACTCGCGGTCCAGGCTCAGATAGCCCAGCCCGATCTCGACCAGCGAGTCCAGCGTGTGGCAGAGGGTGGCGACCA
This sequence comes from Streptomyces sp. NPDC002446, assembly GCF_053595675.1. NCBI lineage: Bacteria > Bacillati > Actinomycetota > Actinomycetes > Kitasatosporales > Streptomycetaceae > Streptomyces > Streptomyces sp. NPDC002446. The sequence goes on from NZ_JBSFYC010000105.1 coordinate 3,024, forward strand.
GCGGGGCCACGGACGGCTCGTCGATGGACCGGACGAAGGTGACCAGATCGCTGATCTGCAGGGCCGAGCACTCGGCGATGTTGCGGCCGGCGATACGGGAGCCGAGCGCGGCGGCATTGAGGCGGGCGCCGCCGCAGGAGCCGCAGGCGGCGAAGGTCACCGCTCGGTCGACGAAGGCGCGGATATGGGGCCGCAGGGATTCCCGGTCCTTGGCGAGGTAGCTCCGCTGCAGCCGTACCAGGAGGCCTTCGTAGGTGACGTGGGACGTACCGAGCTTGATTTTGGTCGTGGGTTTGTGCAGGAGGTCGTCCCACTGGGCGGGGGTGTAGTCCTTGAGTCTGGTGTCCGGGTCGAAGAATCCGGAGTGGGCGAGGGTCTGCCAGTACCACGAGCCGACGGTGAAGCCGGGGGCGGTGATGGCGCCCTCGTTGAGCGAGAGTCCGGTGTCCACCACCTCGTCGACGTCGATCGCCGAGACCCGGCCGAGGCCCTCACAGGCGGGGCACATGCCGTCGGCGCTGTTGAAGCTGAAGGCGGTGGAGGTGCCGGCGTGCGGGGTGCCCAGGCGGCTGAAGATGATCCGCAGCATGGTGTGGGCGTCGGTCGCGGTGCCGACCGTGGAGCGGGAGTTGGCGCCCATGCGCTCCTGGTCGACCACGATCGCCGCGCTCAGATTGCGCAGCGCGTCGACGTCGGGGCGGCTCTGGCTCGGCATGAAGGACTGGACGAAGGCCGTGTAGGTCTCGTTGATCAGCCGCTGGGATTCGGCCGCGATGGTGCCGAAGACCAGTGAGGACTTTCCGGATCCGGAGACCCCGGTGAATACCGTGAGACGGCGCTTGGGAATGTCGAGCGAGATATCGGCGAGGTTGTTCTCTCTGGCCCCTCGGACCTCGATCGCGTCATGGCTGTCCGCGGCGGATATCTGCTCGTTGTCCGGCCGCCCGTCGGTATGCCCTGCCCTCATTCCGACCACCCCTCCTGATATCCTTACACCGTAAAGAGTTCGCTCGCGGACGTTACTTTATGGCGTAAGGAGTCGGCAAGTGGTCGTATTCGCCGGGCAGGGCGACGCCCGCCGTTCGATGGCGCTGCTGTGGCGCGCCGAGGGCGCCGACGGGACCCGGACGAGGCGGTGGCCGGGGCCCAGACCGGCGCTGAGCGTGGAGGCGATCGTCGAGGCCGGGATCGCCGTCGCCGACGCCGACGGCATGGCGGCGCTGTCCATGCGCGCGGTCGGCGAGCGGCTGGGACGCACCGCCATGGCGCTCTACACGTACGTCCCCGGCAAGAGCGAGCTGGTGGATCTGATGTACGACCAGGTGCAGGCGGAGCTGCCGCACGACTACGACCTCGGCGCGGGCTGGCGGGCCGCGGTGACGTCCTGGGCCGAGGACACCTGGGAGTTCTGCCTGCGCCACCCCTGGGTGCTCCAGGTGTCCCAGGCGCGCCCGGTGCTGGGCCCGCACGAGTACCGCGCCCTGGAGACGCTGCTGCGGCTGCTGTACGCCACGGAGCTGAGCTCCGCGGTGCTGCGCCGGGTCGTCGGCACGCTGGTCCACTTCGTGCGCGGCGCCGCGCAGACGGTCGTCGAATCGCGGCTGGCCGCGGCGTCGACCGGGGTCTCCGACGAGGAGTGGTGGCAGGCCCGCTCCGCCATGCTCACCGAGGTGGTCCCCGACTTCGCCGAGCGCTTCCCGCTCCTGGTCCGGCTGGAGACGGAGGGCGCCGCGCCGGTCACGGACGAGTCGGTGCCGTATCTGGAGCGCGAGGCACGCACGACCTTCGAGGTCGGGCTGACGGTCGTGCTGGACGGGATCGAGGCGGCGATCGGCAAGGGCCGCTGAGCCGCCGATCGCCACCAGCGGCCCTGCCGACCACGGCCGTTGGGGTGATGAAGCGGCCGCACCGGCTCCGGGCGGGTGTCGTCGGGCGGGGCCCGCGCGTTGGTCTTCCATGACCGTCTTCCGCGTCCGACCGTGGTTCCTGCCGACCAGCCTCGCGGCGTTCCTGACCGAGGTGTGCCCGGACGGGGCGGCTGACGCACCGTCGGATGCGGGCGCCGACGACGGGCCCGACGGCCCGCCCGATACCCGGTCAGCTGATTTAGGGACGACCGAATGCCTTCCGTGCGCGGGTGCGTCCGACGCCGCCGACGACGGCCCGCACCAGCGCTCCGACCAGCCCTGACGGGCGGCCGGGCGGGGCGCCGGGCAGCGGAGTTGACAGCGCGTCGAAAGCTGGCGTCCGCACGCACCGCCGCCCTCGGGTTACCACATGTGGCGAGCGGTGATGATCGCCCATAGCTTCGCCTCATGGCGCTTCGAAAGATGAAATACCTGGGCTGCGTCGCCGCGGTGATGGCCGGCGGACTGGGCGCGGCCGACCCGTGCGACGGCGACGGGCAGCATGTGGTCCATGCGGGCGATTCGATCCAGCGGGCGGTGGACAGGGCACGGCCGGGTGACACCGTCGTCATCGGTCCCGGGGTCTACCAGGAGAGCGTACTGATCAACAAGTCCCGGCTGCGCCTGGTGGGCGCCGGGAAGAAGACGGTGATCAAGCCACCGGCGGCCAAGCCGTCCGGGAAGCGGGCGGCGAACGCCTGCGGGCAGGAAGGCAACGGCATCTGCGTCATCGGCAGCGGTGGCCACCCGCTCCATGGCGTCACCATCCGCGCGTTGACGGTCTCCCACGCCAAGCGGAACGGCATCTGGGCCTCCGGCACCGACCAGCTGTCCGTGCACAACGTGACCGCCAAGGACAACGGCGTGTGGGGCATCGGGCTGGAGAAGTCCGTCCGGAGCAAGATCTGGAACAACCTGGTCACCGGCAGCGGCGACTCCGGCATCTTCGTCGCGAACACGGTCAAGCAGGAGGGCGGAGCCACCGACACCCAGGGCACGTCCATCGCCTACAACCAGATGTCGCGCAACCGCATCGGCGTCACGATCCGGCGCGTCAGGCATCTGACGGTGCACGACAACACCATGACCGGGAACTGCGGCGGAGCGTTCATCGTCGGCGACGAGTCACGCCCCAGGGCGGGCGCGCTGACCGTGCGGAACAACAAGGTCGTCAAGAACAACAAGCACTGCCCCGGCAACAGCCGGCTGCCGTTCATCCAGGGTTCCGGCATCGTCCTGACCGGTACCGAGAAGGCGATGGTGTGGAACAACGAGATCCGCGACAACGTCGGCGAGTCCCCGCTCTCCGGTGGCGTGGTCCTCTTCCACAGCTTCGTCAAGGCGCTCAACGAGGACAACCTCATCACCAACAACACGGTGCGGCACAACAAGCCGGCGGACCTGGTCAACCGGGACACCGAAGGCAAGGGAAACCGATTCATCGGCAATTTCTGCCGGACCTCGAAGCCGGCCGGTCTCTGCTGGCCCCAAACGGGAGAATAGAGGCGGAATGACCACCGTAAGTCCCACCCCCCAGCCGGCCATGCGGCTGCGCGAGCTCGTCTTCGGAGCCGCGTGCGCGGCGTCCGTACGGGCCGCGGCGAAGCTCGGTGTCGCCGACGCCCTCGGCGACCGGCCCGCCACGGCGCAGGAGCTGGCCTCCGCGGTGCAGGCCGAGCCGCGACCGCTGGAGCGGCTGCTGCGCACGCTGTCCTGCTACGGGATCTTCGAGGAGACCGCGGACGGCAAGTACGTCCACACCGAGATGTCCCGGCTGCTGCGCGAGGACGCCCCCAACAGCCTGCGCTACATCTCCCTGTGGTGCACCGAGCCCTGGACCTGGGACGCCTGGCCCCGGCTCGACGAGGCGGTGCGCTCGGGCCGCAGCGTCTTCGACGACCTGTACGGCAAGGGCTTCTTCGACTACCTCCACGAGGACGCACGGGACTCCGCCGAGGTGTTCGACCGGGCCATGACCACCTCCAGCAGACAGTCGGCCGAGGACCTCGCCGCGCTGCTCGACCTGTCCGGGGCGTCGTCGGTGGCGGACATCGGCGGCGGCCAGGGGCATGTCCTGGCCAGCCTGCTGGAGAAGTACCCCGCGCTGGAGGGCACCCTGCTCGATCTGCCGACGGTGGTGGCGCACCCGGACCCCCGGCTGCACAAGGGCGGCGCGCTCGCTCCGCGGGTACGGATCGTGCCGGGCGACTGCCGCGACGACATCCCCGTACAGGCCGATGTCTACATCATCAAGAACATCCTGGAGTGGGACGACGAGAGCACCCGCAGGACGCTGCGCAACGTCGTCAGGGCCGCCCGTCCCGGCGCCCGCGTGGTGATCATCGAGAACCTCGTCGACGACAGCCCCTCGATGAAGTTCACCACCGCCATGGACCTGCTGCTGCTCCTGAACGTGGGCGGCGCCAAGCACACCAAGGAGAGCCTGGTCGGCCGGATGTCGGCGGCCGGCCTGAAGGTCGGTGACATCCGGCCGGTCAACCCCTATCTGCACGCCTTCGAGTGCACCGTGCCGGCGTGAGGAACAGCGCGCGATGAAGCAGCCCGGCAACGGCAGGCCGCCCGGCGGGGAGAAGCCTCCTCGCCGGGCGGCCGTGCCCGTTCCCGGGCGGGCGCGTGAGCCGGGGGATCGCCCCGGCTCCGCCTGCGCGTCAGGTGCTGCCGTCGCGCTCCCAGCGATAGAACTGGTGGGCCATCGCGTCCTTGGGGCTGCGCCAGGTCTCCGGGTCGTACGCGCTGACGAAGGCGGACAGCTTGTCGCTCACCGCGCGGAACTCGGGGTGCTCGGTGACCTTGGCGATCTCCGGTCCGGGCGGCCGGTCGGACTCGATGAGGTGCAGATACACGTCACCGAACTGGAAGAGGGTCCGCCGCGCGACGCCCACCAGGTGGGGCAGCTCCGTGCGGTCCGAGGCCCGGAAGACCTCGGCGATGTCCGGAGCCGAACCGGGGGCCATACGAGCGACGATCAGTGCGTGATGCATCGGGGAGATCCCTTCTGTGCCGCCGGGTGGCGGTCCGAAAGCGGCCCGGCGGGCGGTCAGTTGACGGCGGCGGAACGCAGCTCGCGGTCCCGCTGCTCGATCTTGTCCCGGATGAGCTCCAGCTGGATCCGGGAGTTGCGGTTGATGAGCTCGGTCATCCCCTTGTCGTCGACCGGGGCCTGCGGCTTCATGGCGAAGTCCTGGGTCCAGTGCATCGAGGTGCCGCCGGGGATCTCGGCGTACTTCCAGTGGATGTCCATGTGCTCGAAGGGACCGGTCTCCACGCGGCGGGCGCGGACGGAGCGGCCCGCCCGGTCGACGACCCGCTCGGAGACCCAGCTCCAGACGGTGCCGTTGTCGTCCGGGTGCATCGTCAGCCGGAAGGTGGTCTTGGCGCCCTCCCGGGAGAGCACCTCGACCGAGGCGTACTCGCTGAAGAGCTGCGGCCAGTCCTCGATGTCGTTGGTGATGTCCCAGACGAGGTCGAGGGGCGCGGCGATGGTGATGTCGTTCTCGGTGTGGCCGGGCATGTCAGGCTCCTGTCGTCGGCACGGTCGCCTTGTCGGCGCTGGCTTCGGTGGACTCGGTGTTGATGAGGGCGAGGAAGTCACGCGGCGTCTTGCAGCGCTCCGCGTCGGTCGGCATCGGCCGGCCGTGCCGGTTCTCCAACTCGCCCACGATGCCGAGGAGGCCGAGCGAGTCGAGGCCGAACTCGGCGAAGGACGTATCGGCGCGGTGGGCCAGGTCCTTGGGGTCGACGGTGAGGCCGGCGGCCGACTTCATCAGCGATGCCAGCTCGTCGAGCGTCAGTTGAGCGATCATGCGGGGTTCTCCTTCTCACGAGGGGGACGTGGGGCTGTGCCGCAGCACCATGGCCGCGTTCGAACCCATCAGTCCCCGGCTCAGCACCAGCGCCGTGCGCAGTTCGGCGGGCCGGGCCCGGCCGGTCACCACGTCGATGTCGTGGCATACGTCGACGACGTTGGGCGTGGGCGGCACCACACCGTTCTCCATGGCGAGCACCGCGGCCGCGATGTCCAGGACGGGGGCACCGCAGTACGCCCGCCCGGTGCCGGTCTTCGGGGCGGTCACCGGGACCTGCGCGGTGTGCCGGCCCAGGGTGTCCGCGAGGGCCAGCGCCTCGGCCCGGTCGGCCGAGAAGACGCCGAGCGCGTCCGCGAAGACCACGTCGATCTCCTCCGGGGCGCACCGCGCGTCCTCCAGCGCGCCGCGGATCGCATGGGCGAGCCCGTCGCGGGACTCCTCCCACCGCGAGGCGCCGGTGAAGGTCGCGGCGTGCCCGGAGAGCACGGCCCGGACGGACGCCCCGCGGCTTCCGGCGGCCGCCTCCTCCTCAAGGACCAGCATCGCGCCGCCCTCGGCGGGCACGAATCCGCAGGCGCCCTCGGTGAACGGGCGGTAGGCGCGGACCGGGTCGTCGAGCGTGCTCAGGTCGTCGTAGCCGAGCTGGCAGACGACCGAGTAGGGGGCCAGCGGCGCCTCGGCGGCGCCGACCACGACGGCGTCGGTGCCGCGCCGGATGGTGCGGCAGGCGTGCGCCAGGGCGTCCAGGCCGCCCGCCTCGTCGCTGGCCACGACTCCGCAGGGCCCCTTGAAGCCACCGCGGATGGAGATCTGCCCGGTGCTGGCCGCGTAGAACCAGGCGATGGACTGGTACGGCCCGACATACCGCGAGCCCTGGCCCCAGAGCCGCTGCAGCTCCCGCTGGCCGAACTCGCCGCCGCCCGAGCCGGCGGCGGTGACGACGCCCACCGCGAACGGCGAGTGGTCGTAGTCGGCGCGGCCGAGGTGGGCGTCGTCCAGTGCGAGGTTGGCCGCCGCCATGGCGAAGTGCGTGAACCGGTCGGTCTGGACGAGGAACCGCTCCTCGATCAGATGCGCCGGGTCAAAGCCGCGGACCTCACCGGCGACCTTGAGCGGCAGGTGCTCGCACCCTTCGCGGGTCACCCGGTCCAGAACGCTGACGCCTTCCTCGGTCGCCTTCCAGAAGGCCTCGGTGCTCACCCCGTTGGGGGCGATGACGCCGATGCCGGTGACGACGGAGCGTCGTTGTTTCGGGGAGCTCATCATGCCCTCCCACCCTGTCGGGTCAGTACGACCGCTGACTGGAATCCCCCGAAGCCGCTGCCGACCGAGAGCACCGAACGCAGCGGCAGCTCCCGTGCCGTCCTGGGCACGTAGTCGAGGTCGCACTCCGGGTCCGGGGTCTCGTAGTTGGCCGTCGGCGGCACGACCTGGTGGGTCAGTGCCAGCACACAGGCGACGATCTCGATGGCGCCGATCGCGCCGAGCGAGTGGCCCACCATGGATTTGATGGAGCTCATCGGCACGTTGTAGGCGTGTTTGCCCAGCGACCGCTTGACCGCGGCGGTCTCGTGCCGGTCGTTCTGCTGGGTGCCGGAGCCGTGTGCGTTGACGTAGTCGACCTGGGTGGCGTCGACCCTGGCGTGACCGAGTGCGCGGTTGATCGCCTCGGCCATCTCCAGGCCCTCCTGGGTGAGACCGGTCATGTGGTACGCGTTGCCGAACGTGGCGTAGCCGCGTATCTCGCAGTGGACGGTCGCACCGCGGGCGCGGGCGTGTTCCAGCTCCTCCAGGACGAGTACGGCGCCGCCCTCCCCCATGACGAATCCGTCGCGGTGGGCGTCGAACGGCCGTGAGGCGTGGGCGGGGTCGTCGTTGTTCGGGGAGGTCGCCTTGATGGCGTCGAAGCAGGCCACGGTGATCGGGGAGATCGGCGAGTCCGACGCACCGGCGATGCACACGTCGACCCGGCCCTCCTCGATGGAGTGGAAGGCGTACCCGATGGCGTCTAGGCCGGAGGTGCAGCCCGTGGAGACGGTCTGCACCGGGCCGTGCGCACCGACCCGTTCGGCCACCTCGGAGGCGAGCGAACTGGGGGAGAACGCCCGCTCCAGGTACCGGCCGGCCGGCCGGTGGTCGACGTCCCACCGCTGCCCGCGGTCGCTGACGGCGACGTAGTCGTGCTCCAGGCGCGTGGTGCCGCCGACCGCGGTGCCCAGGGACACCCCGATGCGCCAGGGGTCCTCCTTCTCGGTGTCCAGGCCGGCGTCGCGCAGCGCCTCGTCGGCGGCGGCCATCGCGAACTGGATGTACCGGTCCGAGCGGGCGATCTCGTCCCGGCTCAGCCCGTGGGCCGCGGGGTCGAAGTCGCACTCGGCGGCGATGCGCGAGCGGAAGCCCTCCGGGTTGAAGAGGGTGATGCCGCGGGTCGCCGTACGCCCGGAGGACAGCAGGTCCCAGAACGCGGGCACACCCACCCCGCCCGGGGCGACGATGCCGACGCCGGTGACCGCCACACGGCGGGTCATGACACCGGCTCCGTACGTTCGGGTGGCACGGCCGGCGCACTGTCCTCCGCGCCCTCGGTGTCGACGTGGCCGAGCTCGGGGCGCGGGGCCAGCGGGCCGAGGTGGAAGACCATCCGGGCCTCTTCGTCGCCGACATTGCGGAACCGGTGCCGCATGTAGGGCGGAATCAGCAGCCCCTGGTCGGGGCGCAGCGGGTACGCCTCCCCGTCGAGGTCCACTTCGAGCGCGCCCTGGACGACGTACACGAACTCCTCGGAGTACGGGTGGTAGTGCTCACCGATGCGTTCGCCGGGCTGGACGAGTGCCATGCCCATGAAGCCGCTCGTGGCGCCGACCGCGCTGGGTGTCAGCATGGCGCGCAGATCGCCTCCGCGCCGGCGGTTGGGCTTGGTCTCGCTGAGGTCCACGATGCGTGGGCGGTGCGTGGTCATGGCTGATTCCTCCAGGGACGTGAGGCCGGCGGTTGGGGTGGGGGAAGAGGTGCTGCGGGCGGACGCGGTCAGGCGTCCGGGGCCCGGCGGTCGGTGATCGGGGTCATGTCGGCGCGCGCCAGGAAGCGCGCCAGCTCGCGGTCGTCGGAGAGACCGCCGGCCGCTTCGGTGTCGAGCAGACGCCGCAGTACGGCCGTCTTGCGCGGGCCGCGCACACCGAGCGACAGCATGGGGTCGCTGTCGATGGGGAGGGTCAGATCGATCAGCCGGACGACGATGTCGTCGCGCTGGAAGATGGTGCTGCCGGCGATCGGGCACGCCTGGTCGTCGGCGGCCTGCTCGTCCTGACGGGCCAGCATCCTGGCCAGCGCCATGCCGCAGCCTTCCTTGGCGGGGTAGAGCAGCGCATGGCGGCTCACGCCCTCGGACCGTTCGCCGTGCGCCGCGACGTGGTGCACGGCGGGCAGCGCGGCGCGGGTGAAGAACACCCGGGCGGAGTTCGGGTCGCTGAGGTCGCGGTCCTGCTCCAGGTACGGGTTGATCGCCTCCTCGACGGCCCGGACCTCGGGCTGCCGGGAGATGTGGCGCAGCGCCGCGACGAGGTCGCCCTGCACCTCGACGGCGCGTACGACGCGGTTGCCGTGCATGAAGAGGGAGGTGCGGCGCAGCCGGGTGGTGTCGTCGACCCGGGCCTCCGGGGAGGTGTAGCCGGCGAGGATCTCGGCGACCTTGTCCTCGCTGCCGGGCTTCACGGTGAAGGTCAGGGCGTGCCGGACCACTCCGTCGCCGACGCGGGGGTTGGCCTGCAGTCGGCCCCCCTTGGGCGACTCGGGGGCGCGGGTCGCCACGTTCGAGGTCTCGCGCAGGACGCTGAAGCGCAGCGACCGGGTGTCGCGGACGCAGCTGTGCAGCGGCTGGACCATCTTGACGTGCTCTTCGCTGTTGACCCAGGCGAGGAACGGCGGTGCGCTCTCCCATTCGCTGGTGATCAGCCACTGCGAGGGGTTCTCGATGGACTGGCACAGCTGGTCGGTGATGTGCCCGGGGACGGACGCGACCTGGTTGCGCAGGTGCTCGTAGGCTTCCAGAAAGCGCTGCTGGGCTCCCTCGTGGAGGTCCAGGAGCAGCACGACCCGGAGCCGGGAGCCGTCGAAGGCCGACTGGGATATTCGTTCCGAGAGCGTTGTCATCGTCTACGCATCTCCTTCGGGGCCGAGGGTCCCTGTGGTGCGTCGTCAGTTCCGGTGCGATCCGGATGACTGAGCCGGATGGTGGGGCGGCCTTCCGGGTGACCCGGGGGCGTCCCGGTTTCGATCGTGGCGGGGACCGTCCGGTGGCGCGAGATCTGTGAGCCATGCAGGTGAATCGTGATGAAACAGGTCCATAGCAGGACATTCATGCTCCATCTGCCCTCAATGCGTCCTTGGAGCTGGAGCACGCTATGAATCCCACCGTTGAAGATCGGGTTCCGGTACTCATCGTGGGCGGGTCCCTGGTGGGCCTGTCCGCGTCGTTGTTCCTGGGACGCCTGGGTGTGCGGCATCTGCTGGTCGAGAAGCACTCGGACACCTCGCGGCATCCGCGCGGGCGGGGCAACAACGTCCGCACGATGGAGCTGTTCCGGGTGGCCGGAGCCGAGCAGCGCATTCGCGAGGCCGCCTCGGTCCTGGCCCCCAACCACGGCATCCTGCAGACCCCTTCACTCACCGGCGAGGAACAGGAGTGGCTGTTCAAGGAGATCGACCCGGGTGGCGGGCTGGCCCGGTTCAGCCCGTCGAGCTGGTGTCTGTGCAGCCAGAACGACCTCGAACCGGTACTGGTGCGCTGTGCCCGGGAGCACGGCGGCGAGCTGCGGTTCGCCACCGAGCTGGTCTCGTTCGAACAGGACGCGCGGGGCGTGACGGCGGTCCTGAAGGACCGCGGGACCGGTGAGCACAGCACCGTGCACGCGGACTACCTCATCGCGGCCGACGGCCCCCGCAGCCCGGTCCGCGAGCGGCTGGGCATCGGCCAGACGGGGCCCGGTGACCTCTTCCACAACGTGAGCATCACCTTCCGCGCCCCGGCCCTGGCGGACGTGGTGGGCGACCGTCACTTCATCGCCTGCTACCTGACCAACCCGGAGGCCGACGGCGCACTGCTGCCCGTGGACAACCAGGCGGAGTGGGTCTTCCACGCCCCCTGGCACCCCGACCGGGGCGAAACCCTGGAGGACTTCACCGACGAGCGGTGCGTCGACCACATCCGCCGGGCGACGGGCGCCCTGGACCTGGATGTGGAGATCACCGGCAAGGCCCCCTGGCACGCCGCCGAGCGGGTCGCCGAACGCTATGCGGCCGGCCGGGTCTTCCTCGCCGGCGACTCGGCCCACGAGATGTCCCCCACCGGGGCGTTCGGCTCCAACACCGGTATCCAGGACGCCCACAACCTCGCCTGGAAGCTCGCGGCCGTGCTGAACGGCTCGGCGGGCCCCGAACTGCTGGCTACGTACGAGACGGAGCGGCAGCCGGTGGCCCGCGAGACGAGCGCCCGCGCCTCGGCCCGCTCCGCGGAGCACAGCCACCCCGGGTACGCCCCGGCTCCGGGCGCGGGCGGGGGCCGGCAGCGCGGTGTGCTCACCGTCGCCCTCGGATACTGCTATCCGCGCGGCGCGGTCGTCGGCGCCGATCCCGAACTGCCGGTGGTTCCCGAACAGCTGCGGCTGACCGGCGAGCCGGGCACCCGCGCCCCGCACATGTGGCTGCATGCGCACGGCGAGCGCCGCTCGACCCTCGACCTCTACGAGAAGTCCTTCGTGCTGCTGTCCGGCTCCGACGGCGACATGTGGCGCACCGCCGCCAAGGGCGCCGTCCAGCGCTTCGCCGTACAGCTGGACTGCTATCTGATCGGCACCGAGCCGGACGACGACCTGGCTCCGGAGGAGGGCACCGACTGGGCCGAGAAGCACGGTACGACGCCGGAGGGGGCGGTGCTGGTGCGCCCCGACGGCTTCGTCGCATGGCGGGCGGAGGGCCGGGTGGCCGACCCCGAGGCGGCGCTGGCGGAGGTCTTCGCGTCGCTGCTCGGCAGGGACTGACCGCCCGCGCCGGGTACCCGGCACGCTGTGGACGCAGGGGCCGGCGGGGGATCCGCCGGCCCGTTCCGCGCCGGGAACGTATCTTCTGCTCGTCATCACCGCAGGGGCATCTGCGGACACGCCCGGCCGCGTCCCGCAACTCGGTGGCCGATTTCCGGTTGAGTCCGGGCATGGATGCCAAGAAGCCCGCCTCACACCCTTTTCAGCGCATCTCGCTCCCCCATCAGCACCAGCCGCCGCCCCTGCCACCGCCCGTTCCCCGGCGGCGCGCCGAGGAGGAGACGCCGATCTTCGACCAGCTCCTCAAGGAGTGGCGCTCGGGGGCACTGCGCCCGGCCGTGTCGTGGCCGACCGACGATCCGGGGAAGATCAGGGCGGGCGGCGCTGTTGGGACGGATGATGGGCGTCCCTATCCGCGGAACCGCGACGAGGAGCATGAACGTGAGCCTGTACGACATCCCGCTGCGCACCCTGACCGGTGAACCGGCCTCGCTCGCCGACTATCGGGGCAAGGCCCTGCTGGTGGTGAACGTGGCGTCCAAGTGCGGGCTTACCCCGCAGTATTCGGGTCTGGAGCGGCTGCAGCAGCGCTACGGGGACCGTGGCTTTTGCGTGCTGGGCTTCCCCAGCAACCAGTTCGCCGGCCAGGAGCCGGGCAGCGCCGAGGAGATCGCCACCTTCTGCTCGGCGACGTACGGCGTCAGTTTCCCGCTGTTCGAGAAGACCGATGTCAACGGCGCACACCGGCATCCGCTGTACGCGGCGCTGACCGGCACCGAGGACGCCGACGGCGCGGCGGGCGATGTCCAGTGGAACTTCGAGAAGTTCCTGATCGACGCCGAGGGCGGGGTGGCGGGCCGCTTCCGGCCGCGCACGGAGCCGGAGGCCGAGGAGCTCGTCGCCGCCATCGAGGCGGCCCTGCCGGCCTGAGCCGGGAGCAGCCGGGCGGGGCGTCAGGCCACGGCGATGTCCGTGGCCCCGCCCGCCCCGGTCGCTCCGGCGGCCGCTTCCCGGGCGCGGGCCTCTTGGGCCACGGCTTCCTGGGCCAGGGCGTCGTCGGAGACGATCTCGAAGTCGCCCGTCAGCCCGGTCATCCGCAGCAGCCGCGCGACGCTGCCGCCCGCGTGCACGCCGGTCAGCCGCAGCCGGCCGCCCCGCTGCCGGGTCCGCACCCGGGCCCGGCTGAGCAGCGACAGCCCGGCGCAGTCGATGAAGTCCACCGCGCCCAGATCGACGACGAGGTCGACGCCCTGGGCGCAGGTGATGCCGTCCAGCGGGTCGGAGAGCACTGACACGGCGAGAATGTCCAGCTCACCGCGGAGTTCGAGAAGGGTCACACCGCCCGCCGTGCGGCGCGGGCCGACAAGTCTCGGGTGGTGCGGGGCATCGTTCATCGGCCGACCCACTTTCGTGCCGGGGGCGCGGAATGACCACGCGCTCCTGGCGGGACATACGGAAGGTGTGGGGGCGCCCGGCGTGAATCCGGGCGGGTCGGCCCGTTCCCGGGTCGTCGGTGGTGCGGTGTGCGGAGCGCCGGCGCCGCTGCGTTCCGGCAGCCGCGCCCATGGTTGTCTACGGCTTACCCGCCGGCCGCCGCCTCAAGTCCCGCCGTACGCCACATCTGCAGGTTGGCTCAAAGTCGCCCCTTGCGCGCATGCCCGAGATAGGTGACCAAGGGCCGGGCCTGCGGTGCGAGCGCGAAGCCGACCACCGATGCGAGTTCGTCGTCGCCGATCCGGCCACGGCGGCGCGCCAGGATCCCGGCCACCAGACTGCGGACGCTGCGTGGCGCGAAGTCGCAGACGCCGCCGTCGGCCAGGCCGTGGCGCGCCAGCAGCTCGGCGACTTCGGCGGGTGTGCGCAGCCGGCGCGCGGCATAGCGGCCGGCCGGCACCACCCGGGTCATCGGCAGCCGCTGGAAGGCGACGAGGTAGACGAGCCGGGAGACCGGCGTGCGGTTGACCGTGTCGTAGACGAGGACGCCGTCGGGAGCGAGGGCGCGGGCGGCCTGTGCCACGACCCGGTCGGGGTCCTCGGTGATCTCCAGGGTGTCCGCGAGGTAGACCAGGTCGAACGCGGCGGCGGGGACGCCGGGCCGCTCCGCGGGCGCGGTGCGGTGCTCGATGCCCAGGCCGTCGCGGGCGGCCGTGGCGCGGGCCAGCGCGGTCGCCGACCCGGACGGATCGACGGCGGTGACCTCGAAGCCGAGTCCGGCCAGCCCGCGCGCCAGGAGCCCTCGCCCGGCGCCGACGACCAGGGCGCGCCCCGAGGGCGCCCGGCCGAGCCGCGCCAGCACCCCGGACGTGTACTCCAGGCGCACGTCCTGGAAGGCGGCCGCACGGATCTGGCGCCCGTCGACGGCCTTCGGGTCGGCCGAGTCCAGCTCGATCAGCGGAGCCCTCGTCCCGCGCATCGCCCCTCCCCCTTAGGTTCCCTGAGGGAACCTAGCATGCACAGTTCCCTCAGGGAACCCGCATCTGGATAAGGTCGGAGGGTGACCCGCACCCCGCTCTCCGACGTGGCCTGCTCGATCGCCCGCGCCACCGACCTGTTCGGCGACGCCTGGACGGCGCTGATCATGCGCGACGTACTGACCGGCATCGGCCGCTTCGACGACCTCGCGCAGGACCTGGGAATCTCCCGCAAGGTCCTGACCGCCCGGCTGTCGCGGCTGGTCGAGGAGGGCGTACTGGCCCGCGAGCGCTACCAGGACCGGCCACCGCGCGAGCACTACGTCGCGACGCGGAAGGGCGAGGAGCTCTACCCCGTGCTGCTGGCGCTGATGGACTGGGGCGATCGCTGGTACGCGGGCGAGGACGGCCCGCCGGCCCGTATCCACCACCTGGACTGCGACCGGGACACCACGCCGGTCACCGCCTGCGCGCACTGCGGCGGGCCGCTCACCACGGACAACACCACGCAGCTGCCCGGCCCCGGAGGGCGGACCGGCCCCGGGACACGGGTGATCGGCCCGCTGATCGCCTCCCGCGCACCGCAGCAGGCACAGAACGAAGGAGAGCCGCGGCAGGCGCAGGGAACCAATCGGCTCGCATAGCCATCTTCAGGGCAAACAGACTGTCCAAACCGCCCACACGAGTGAGGTGTGTCCTGACGTCGCCCGACCCGGCGGCCGACCGTTCCGCCGACGCCGCAGCCGAGCTCGCCGACCGCACCGCGCAGCGCCTGCGCGAGCTGGCCGGCGGGCCGCTCTCCCGGCTTCCGCAGCTCCTGGAGGCCATGGCGGCGATCGGCTCCGATCACGATCTGCCCCGCGCGCTGGCCCGCATCGCCGAGACCGCCGCCACCCTCACCGGCGCGCGCTACGCCGCCGTCGGCATCCACCACAAGGACGGCCACGGGCTCGCCGACGACCTCATCACCCACGGCGTCGCCCCCTCCCCCGAGGACGCGGGCCGCTCGCCCCGCGGCGCCGTCCTGGAGGTGCCGATCACCTTCCACGGCGAGGCGTTCGGCACCCTGCACGTCGCGGACAAGCGCGGCGGCGCGGCGTCCGACGGGGAGCCGGCCGGGTCGGCCGGGCGGGAGTTCGCGGACGAGGACCTCCATCTGGTGCGGGTGCTGGCCACCGAGGCCGGTATCGCGATGGGCAATGCCCGGATGCAGTCCGCCGCCCGGCAGCGCACCCGCTGGATCGACGGTGCCGCCTCCCTCACCACGGCCCTGCTGGCCGGACCCGAGACCCGTTCGACGACCGGAGACGCCCTGACGGTCGTCGCGGAGAAGGGGCGCGAGCTCGCCGAGGCGGCCACCGGAGCGGTGCTGCTGCCGCTGGCCGAGGGCGGCATGGAGGTGGTGGCGATCTCCACCGGGCTGCCCGACGCCGTACGGACCGAGGCGTACCGCGGCAGGATCCCGCCGGAGAGCCCCGTACTGCACCAGATAGCGGCCGGGCTGGCGGTCTTCTCCGACGACTTCGCCGACGACCCCCGCTCGGTCTCCCCGCTGTCGCGCCATTACGGGCCGACGATGCTGCTGCCGCTGCGCAGCAACGGGCGGGTGCTGGGTGCCCTCGCGCTGTGCCGCGAGCCCGGCGAACCGCGTTTCAGCCACGGCGAACGCACCCTGGGCACCCAGTTCGCCGCCCAGGCCGCGCTGGCGCTCGTACTGGCCGACAGCCGCCGCGACCGCGAGCGGCTGGCCGTCTACGAAGACCGCGACCGCATCGCCCGCGACCTCCACGACCTGGTCATCCAGCGGCTGTTCGCCACCGGGATGCTGCTGGAGAGCGCCCAGCGCAAGGCCGTGCTGCCGGACGTGCGCGAGGGGCTCGGCCAGGCGGTCGACGAACTGGACGCGACGATCCAGGAGATCCGCACGGCGATCATCGCGCTGCAGCAAGGGCCGTCCCAGACGCCGCCGGGGCTGCGCACCCGCGTCCTCCGGGAGGCCGGCGCGGCGGCCCAGACGCTCGCGATCGCCATGTTCCCGTAGGCGGAGTTCCACTGCGTGCGAACGCTGCCGTCGGTGGCGGCCAGGACCGGGGTGCCGTAGCTGACCGGGAAGTCG
>NZ_JBSFYC010000106.1:0-19242 GCF_053595675.1 Streptomyces sp. NPDC002446
GCGGGGGGCTTTTCGGGTGCCGGTGTCGGGCCTCCGGGGCAGTGTTTCCGGACTGCTTCGCTTTACGTCCGGAAACACTGCCCCTCCGGCCCGCCACCTCCCGTTGGGGGTGGGAAGGGGCCGGTGGGGGTGCCTGTTGTGGTGAAGTCTCCGTGGTTGTGGGTCAGCTGAAGACGATCATGGAGCCTTGGCCCAGGCTTCGGGTGGCTGCGGCGTGCAGGCCGAGCCACACATGGCGTTCCCGGGCGAAGGGGCCGTCGTCCAGGGGCAGTGTGCCCGCGCGCTCTTCCAGAGAGGTGGGGCCGGCCGGCGGTGCCGGAGCCGCCGGGGGATTGGCCGGATCGATGCCCAGGGATGGCGCAACCAGTTCGAGGTCGCGCAGCAGACCGTGCGAGGAACCCAGCGGGCCGCCGCCCTCCAGCAGCTCGTCGTTGGCGAGCGGGTGCGGGAAGTCGACCGGGACGTACGCGCCGGCGTGGTCGTAGTGCCACACCAGGTGGGACTGCTGAGCGGTGGTCTCGAACATCTCCAGCAACTGCTCGTAGTCGCCGCCCAGTTCGTCCACCGGAGTCACCTCCAGCCCGCACAGCCGCAGCAGGTAGGCGCGGCGCAGGAAGTGCAGCGCGTCGTAGTCGAAGCCGGCGATGGGGGCGACGTCGCCCGACAGGCCCGGCATGTAGCTGAAGACCGGAACCGGTGGCAGTCCCGCCTCCGTCAGGGCCTTGTCGTAGGCGGCGATCTCTTCGGAGAACGGGTTGTCGGGGCTGTGGCACAGCACATCGACGAGGGGTACCAGCCACAGGTCACATGCCACGGGTGAGGGCTCGCTTCCGGTCGGGGACGGGGACACCGGCGCACGTACAGCTACGGACACGGCCGGTTACGGCCGAGTCGGGACAGCGTAGTGCCCGGCGCGCCATCCGACGAGAGCGGGCGTGGGCGCTATCCGACGAGGGCGAGGGAGTGTTCGTTGTACTCGGCGATCAGCTGCTGGGCGGCCGGCAGGTCGTGGCGGAGCAGGGCGTCGGCCAGGGCGCTGTGGCCCTGCCAGAGGCGGCCTCGCAGGTCGGGGTCGCGGCGCAGCAGCGGGACCGCGAACATCCAGGTCTGGACGCGGATCCGGTCGAGGAAGTCGCTGATGTAGGCGTTGTTCACGATGCTGCTCAGCTCGCGCCAGAACCTCAGGTCGTAGCCGATGAGCACGTCCAGGTCGCCGGCCCGGGCGGCCCGCTCGGCCTCGTCGGCGCGGCGGCGGATGGAGATCAGCACCTGGGACGGGGTGGCGCGCAGGGCCCGGTCGGCGTCGCTGCGGAAGATGCCCTCGATGATCAGGGTGCGGGCCTCGACCATGGCGCGGAAGTCGTCGGCGGTGAAGGCGTGCACCTTGAAGCCGCGGTGCTGTTCGACGTCGAGCAGGCCCTGGGCGCACAGGTCGAGCAGGGCCTCGCGCACCGGGGTCGCGGAGACGCCGTACTGGTCGGCGATCTCCTTGACGGTGAAGGGGTGGCCGGACGGCAGCCGGCCCGCCAGGACCTCGTCGCGCAGCGCGTCGGCGATCTGCTGGCGCAGGGTGCTGCGACGTATGACTGAGCTGTCTCCGCCGGCGGCCATCGTGTGCGTCTCCTTCGACGTCCGTGACCGCGCAGGTGGGAGCGGCCCCCGCCCACGATAGGCGAGGGCCGGTCGCACGGCTTCAGACGGTGTGCGCGTCCGCTGCGGTGAGCGCCTCGTCGAGGGCGGTCAGGCCCTCCTTCGCCTCGGCCTCGGTGATCGTGCAGGCCGGGACGACGTGCGTACGGTTCATGTTCACGAACGGCCACAGACCGCCGCGCTTGCAGGCCGCGGCGAATTCGGCCATCGGAGCGTTGGCTGCGCCGGAGGCGTTGTAGGGCACCAGCGGCTCGCGGGTCTCCTTGTTCCTGACCAGGTCAAGGGCCCAGAAGACGCCCAGGCCGCGGACCTCGCCGACGGAGGGGTGCCGCTCGGCGATCTCGCGCAGGGCCGGGCCGATGACTCTCTCGCCGATCTCGGCCGCGTTCTCGACGATCCGCTCCTCGGCCATCGCGTTGATGGTCGCGACGGCGGAGGCGCAGGCCAGGGGGTGTCCCGAGTACGTCAGGCCGCCGGGGTAGGGGCGCTGGGAGAAGGTCTCGGCGATCTCGGCGCTGATCGCGACGCCGCCCAGGGGGACATAGCCGGAGTTGACGCCCTTGGCGAAGGTCAGCAGGTCGGGGGTGACGCCGAAGTGGTCGGCGGCGAACCAGCGGCCGGTGCGGCCGAAGCCCGCCATGACCTCGTCGAGGATGAAGACGATGCCGTAGCGGTCGCAGATCTCGCGGACGCCGGCGAGGTAGCCGGCCGGCGGGACCATGATCCCTGCGGTGCCCGGGACGGTCTCCAGGATGATCGCGGCGATCGACTGCGGGCCCTCGAAGGCGATGGTCTGTTCGAGGTGCGCGAGGGCGCGCTCGCACTCCTGCTGCTCGCTGTCGGCGTGGAAGGCGGAGCGGTAGAGGAACGGGCCCCAGAAGTGGACGACGCCCGCGGAGGCGGTGTCGGAGGGCCAGCGGCGCGGGTCGCCGGTCAGGTTGATCGCGGCGGCGGTGGCGCCGTGGTACGAGCGGTAGGCGGAGAGCACCTTGGCGCGGCCGGTGTGCAGCCGGGCCATCCGGACCGCGTTCTCCACGGCCTCCGCGCCGCCGTTGGTGAAGAAGATCTTGTCGAGGTCCCCGGGGGTGCGCTCGGCGACCAGCCGGGCGGCCTCCGAGCGGACGTCCACGGCGAAGCCGGGCGCGATGGTGCACAGCTTCGCGGCCTGCTCCTGGATGGCCGCGACGACCTTGGGGTGCTGGTGGCCGATGTTGGTGTTGACCAGCTGGGAGGAGAAGTCGAGGTAGCGGTTGCCGTCGTAGTCCCAGAAGTACGAGCCCTCGGCGTCGGCGATCGCCAGCGGGTCGATCAGGCCCTGCGCGGACCAGGAGTGGAAGACGTGCGCGCGGTCGTCGGCCTTGACGGCGGCGCCGGCGGCAGGGTCGGCAGCGGGGTGCTTCGTGGTCACGGTCAGTACCTCGGATCGGGTCGCTCGGGTCCGCCGTGGACGGGCGGCGAACGCCCACAGCCTAGGGATCACGGTGTGCTGACCGGTACCGACAGTGTGTATGGCGCTCGCCACGCGCGCGGACAGACTGTCTACGGTTCTGGAGGAATCTCCAGGTGACAGCCGCGGCGGCGGCATCGAGGGCCTGCCGGCCGGGCGTCAGTCGTCGCGATCGGGCACCGGGTGGGCCCTCGGCCGTCCGTCCCGGCAGCGGATCTCGTACGGGAGGTCCTCGCCCATGTCGTCGTCCAGCGGCTCGAATGCGAGGGCGGCGGTGGCGGCGGGGCCGCGGGCCACGTCGTCGTCCACGTGGAATCCCGCGTCGGGGCTCCAGGCCGTGAGGTAGATCCGGCCGTCGGGGCGGCACACCGCGGTGAGGCTGCCGCCGGTGACCCGCAGGGTGCGGGCGGGGGCCGCGGGGGGCGGGGCGGCCGTCGGGGAGGGGCGGCTCCGCGTGGCGTGGGCGGAGCGGGCCGCGGCGAGGCGCTCGCGCAGCGCGTCGTCGTCCAGCGTGACGGCGCCGGCAGCACGGTCGACGATGCCGGCCAGCGACCACGCACCCAGCCCGCCCGCGGCCGCCAGCGCCGCCACCCAGGCCGCCGCCGTCACCGCCCCGCGCCAGGCCATGGCCGTCACCTCCCGTCGTGCGCAGTCTGCCGCACCCTTTCCTAACGCCCGGTTAAGGCCGGCTCAAAGCCCGTGGCCCGCCCTGCCGTTCGCGTATCGGCGCTGGCTACGGTGGCGGCATGGCCCATGTACTCGTCGTCGAGGACGACCCGCAGCTGCGCGGTGCGCTGCTGCGTGCGCTGCGCGACCGCGGCCATGCCGTCGCCACCGCCGCGACCGGGATGTCCGGGCTCGACAGCGCCGTCACCCAACGCCCCGATCTCGTCGTGCTCGACCTCGGGCTGCCCGATCTGGACGGTGCGCAGGTGCTGCGGATGCTGCGCGCGGTCAGCGAGGTGCCGGTGATCGTCGCCACCGCGCGGGACGACGAGCCGGACATGGTCGCCGCCCTCGGTGACGGCGCCGACGACTACATCGTCAAGCCCTTCGGTGCCGCCCAGCTGGACGCCCGGATCAAGGCGGTGCTGCGGCGGCTGGGCGCCCAGGAGCCGGAACCCGCCGTATGCGTGGGCGCGTTGACGATCGACGTGACGGCGCGGGAGGTGACGCTGGCGGGCACCGCGCTGGATCTCACGCCCCGGGAGTTCGACCTGCTGGCCTATCTGGCGCGGCGCGCCGGGCAGGTGGTCTCCCGGCGGGAGCTGCTCGCCGAGGTGTGGCAGCAGCCGCTGGGCGGGGCCGACAAGACGGTGGACGTCCATCTGTCGTGGCTGCGGCGGAAGCTGGGGGAGACGGCGCAGCGGCCGCGCTACCTCCATACGGTGCGCACGGTGGGCGTGAAGCTGGCCCCGCCGGACACCGCCTCTCCGGGGCCCTGACGCATGCGCCGCAGCATTCTGCTCCTCACCGCCGCGACCACCGCGCTGGTCCTCGCCGCGCTGCTCGTTCCGCTGTCCCTGCTGGCCCGCAGCCACGCCGCCGACCGGGCCACCGCCGACGCCACCGCGCGCGCCCACTCCCTGGCCGCCGGCCTGGGGCACACGCTCGCCACGGCCTCCGGGCGCCGCGCCGCCGCCACCCTCGTCGCCGCCGCCAACGGCCCCGACCTGCCCCGTACGTCGGTGATCCTGGCCGACGGCACGGTCCTGGGCCCGGCGGCGCCGGTCACCGACGCGGTGCGGCTGGCCCGCTACGGGCGGGCGTTCTCGTACGAGCCCTCCGGAGGCGGGCGGGCCGTGCTGGTCCCCGTCCAGGGTGTGGCCGGCGGCACCGCCGTCATCCAGGTCGGCCTCGGCGAGGAGCAGCTGTACGCCGGGACGCTGGCCTCCTCCCTCGCCTTCGCCGGGATCGGCGCCGGGCTGATGCTGCTGGGCCTGGTCTTCGCCGACCGGCTCGGCTCCCGGCTGGTCGGCTCCACCCGCCGGCTGGCGGTCGTCGCCGACCGGCTGGCGGGCGGCGATCTGACCGCCCGCGCCGAGCCCTCGGGCCCGCCCGAGCTGCGCCTGGTCGCCGGTCAGCTCAACCATCTCGCCGAGCGCATCCAGGGCTTCCTGACCGCCGAGCGGGAGAACGCCGCCGACCTGGCGCACCGGCTGCGCACCCCGGTCGCCGCGCTGCGCCTGGACGCCGAGGGGCTGCGTGATCCGGCGGAGGCGGAGCGGATCGCCGCGGATGTGGCGGCCCTGGAGCGCAGCGTGGACGAGGTGATCCGGACGGCCCGCAAGCCGCTGCGGGACGGCGGCGGCGAGGCGGCGTGCGCCGACCTGGCCGCCGTCGTCCGCGAACGGGCCGACTTCTGGCGCCCGTTGGCGGAGGACCAGGGACGCGCCCTGGCCTTCGCCGCTCCCGACGGCGACGCGGCGGCAGCGGTGCCCGTACGTGCCGAGCGGACCGAGCTGGCGGCCGCGGTCGATGCGCTGATCGGCAATGTCTTCGACCACACGCCGGAGCGGGCCGGGATGCGGCTGGCGGTCCTGCGCGGGGACGGGGGCGGTGGCCGGCTGGTCGTCGAGGACGACGGGCCCGGCTTCCCCGACGGCCTGGTCCCCGGCCGCGGCAACAGCGGCGGCGGCTCCACGGGCCTCGGCCTGGACATCGTGCGCCGCGCCGCCCGGGAGTCGGGCGGCGCGGTGGAGTTCGGCGCCGCGGCGGGCGGGGGCGCCCGGATCGCGGTGGAGTTCGGGGGCGGGGCCGGCCGGGCAGGGGCGGCCGGCGGCGGCTGAGCGCCGCGGCGCGCGGGTCAGGCGGCGGCCGTGGGGAAGGCCGTCCGTACCGCCCGCCGCCAGTGATTGGCGCTCAGGTCCGGGCGCAGCGCCGCCAACGCACCGCAGTACTTGGTGAATTCGGCGGCCCGCAGTCCGTGGCCGTGCAGCAGCTGGTCCGCGGCCGTCAGACGGCCGGTGGTCTTGGTCTCGACGAGGACCAGTCCGCCGTCGGCCCGTACCGTGCGGCCGGTCTCCGGGTCCCGGCACAGCAGCGCCGCGTCGCAGGTGATGCGCTGACCGTCCGCGACGAACGTGGCCCGGACGTAGTCGGTCTCGATCGAGCGCTCCAGCTCGGTGGGGGCCGCGATGCCGTAGCAGCGGTCCAGTACGGAGGCGAGGAAGCCGCGCGACGCCGCGCCGAGGGCCGGGTCACCGGGCATCAGCGGCTGCCGGTGCTTGACCGTCTCCCCTCTGCGGCCCTTGAGCTTGATCTCGAACTGCCGCTCCCCGGTGTCCTCGTACAGCCGCTCGCGGATCTTGTAGCGCAGCCGTCGGCCCTGCCGGTGGTCGTGGAAGCACCGCAGGTCGGGGGTGTCGTAGTAGACGGAGTGGTAGCGGAACCAGCGGCGCCCGTTGATGCACAGCGCGGCGAACGGGCCACCGGGCCTGCGGGGGTCGGTGAGTTCGGCGGCGAACGGGGCGAAGACCTCGACCGGGACGAGGTAGCTGTGGTCGTAGCGGGCGAGGAGTTCGGCCCGTGCCTGGACGTCGGCGAGCGGCACGGGGCGCGCGGCCATGGTGGCGCGGGCGAGGGCGCGTACGGCGGGGTTCACACGGTCTCCTTGGCGGAGGAGGGGGGAGCTGGGGGAAGGGGGATCGTGCGGGACCGGGGAGCGCGCTGTCCGGTGGCGGGCGTCATGGTCGAAGGCGTTGCCGTCGTACGCGTTCTACGCTTCACGGACCGAGAAGGTTCCGATGCGCGGAAACGAACATCCACCACCATCAAGTCCCGGACGAAATCCACCTTCTGCACCGTCCAGCCCAGCGGCTCGCCCAGGCGCCGCGCCAAGTCGGCGCGCAGGGCTTCCTCGTCGGCGTGCACCACGTCCAGGGTGACCACGGCGCGGCGGGTGCCGGACAGCAGCCGCGGATGGTCGGCGACATGGATGACCAGCAACAGCAGCACGGCCAGCGCCGCGGCGACGGCGAGCGGCAGATGCGGCAGCGCGCACAGCAGGCCCAGCACCAGGGTCGTGAAGTAGTACGCGACCTCCTCGTGCTGGATGGAGTCCGAGCGCAGCCGGATGATCGACAGCACCCCGAACAGCCCGAAGCCGAGCGCCATGCCACCGCCCGCGCCCACCCGCGCCAGGGCCGCGACCACCGAGAACAGCGCGACGTTCAGCGCCAGATAGGCCGGCACCAGATCGCGCCGCCGGTGCCGCGGGTAGTACACGGCGAAGGTCAGCACGCCCACCGCGGCCAGATCGATCCCCAGCCGCGCCACCAGTTGCCCGTAGGTCTCCACGGCGTCTCCCACTCCCCTGCGTCGCATGGTCCGTCGTCGGTCCGTGCACGCTAGGAACGGCCGGGTTAAGGCCTCCCCCGGTGCGGGTTAAGGCGGGCCCCCGCCACGCCACGGCCCCGGACGGAACGCCCGTCCGGGGCCGTGGTCCGCGCGGGGGTCAGCGGACGTAGTTCTTGAGGATCTCGGTGTCGAGCCGGCCGGGCGGCACGCCCTTCCGCAGCGGATCACTCACGCGAGCGAAAAGAAGCCGTGGCCGGCGGGCAGACGCCCGCCGGCCACGACCGGAGATCACCGCGTCAGATGAACGAGTTGATCTCGATCGTCTCGTCGCGGCCGGGGCCGACGCCGATCGCCGAGATCGGGGCGCCGGACATCTCCTCCAGCGCCTTGACGTACGCCTGGGCGTTCTTCGGCAGCTCGGAGAAGGTCTTCGCCTTGGAGATGTCCTCGGTCCAGCCCGGCAGCATCTCGTAGACCGGCTTCGCGTGGTGGAAGTCGGTCTGGCTGTACGGCAGCTCCTCGACGCGCTTGCCGTCGATCTCGTACGCGACGCAGACCGGGATCTGCTCCCAGCCGGTCAGCACGTCCAGCTTGGTGAGGAAGAAGTCCGTCAGGCCGTTGACCCGGGTCGCGTAGCGGGCGATGACCGCGTCGAACCAGCCGCAGCGGCGGTCCCGGCCGGTGGTGACACCGCGCTCGCCGCCGATGGTGCGCAGCGCCTCGCCGTCCTTGTCGAACAGCTCGGTCGGGAACGGTCCGGCGCCGACGCGCGTCGTATAGGCCTTGAGGATGCCGATAACGCGGTTGATCTTCGTGGGACCGACGCCGGCACCCGTGCAGGCGCCGCCCGCGGTCGGGTTCGAGGACGTGACGAAGGGGTACGTGCCGTGGTCGATGTCGAGCAGCGTGCCCTGGCCGCCCTCGAAGAGCACGACCTTGTCGTCGTCGAGCGCGTTGTTGAGGATCAGCGTGGTGTCGGCGACATAGCCCTTGATCTGCTCGGCGTAGCCCAGCAGCTCCTCCACGACCTGGCCGGCCTCGATGGCGCGGCGGTTGTAGAGCTTGGTCAGGAGCTGGTTCTTGACGTCGAGCGCCGCCTCGACCTTCTGGGTGAGGATCGACTCGTCGTAGAGGTCCTGCACCCGGATGCCGACGCGGTTGATCTTGTCGGCGTAGGTCGGGCCGATACCGCGGCCGGTGGTGCCGATCTTCCGCTTGCCGAGGAAGCGCTCGGTCACCTTGTCGAGCGTGGTGTGGTACGAGGTGATCAGGTGCGCGTTACCGCTGATCAGCA
This sequence comes from Streptomyces sp. NPDC002446, assembly GCF_053595675.1. NCBI lineage: Bacteria > Bacillati > Actinomycetota > Actinomycetes > Kitasatosporales > Streptomycetaceae > Streptomyces > Streptomyces sp. NPDC002446. The sequence goes on from NZ_JBSFYC010000106.1 coordinate 8,691, forward strand.
GCTTGGACGTGTCGACGCCGCGCTCGTTGAGTCCGCTCAGCTCGGAGAGCAGGACCGCCGGGTCGACGACGACGCCGTTGCCGATGACCGGGGTGCACCCCGGCGAGAGGATTCCGGAAGGGAGAAGGTGCAGCGCGTACTTCTGGTCGCCGACGACGACCGTGTGGCCGGCGTTGTTGCCGCCCTGGTAGCGCACCACATAATCAACGGATCCACCGAGCAGGTCGGTGGCCTTTCCCTTGCCCTCATCACCCCACTGAGCACCGAGCAGCACAAGTGCGGGCACAGGCGTACACCCCTTCCGGGCGGGGCATGTCCAACGTGCGTGGATGGCGTCAGCGTGCGTGTTCACGCGTCCGTCATCGCTAGAGCCGTTGAACCGGTGCCCCGGAATAGACGAAGCCCCTGGCGCAATAGCGCAAGGGGCTCTTGCACCGAGATGCTACCTGAGGAAGGACCGAGGTGTCGGCGCAGCCTTCTGGGCACTCTCCCGTGGACTCCGTTCGGGGCCACCCCCTGCTCGTGGTCATCGACCCGGTCGCCCGCAGTACGGACGGGGAATCCGTGCGGATCGCGAAGGATGTCCTGTGCGCGGGCGCGGGGGCGAAAATCTGCCTGCCCGAGGGGCCGGAGGAGTTCGCGCGGATTCTTGCCCGGCGGGGGCAGCGGCGGCCGGTGGTGATCGGTGACGACCGGGCGCTGCTGAGGGTCGTGGGCCTGCTGCACAAGGAGCGGGAGCTGGCCGGGGTGCCGGTCTCGATGGTGCCGGTCGGGGCGCCGGCCGCCGTCGCGCTGAGCCGCACGCTGGGCGTGCCCACGGACACGGTCGCCGCGGCGCGGGCCGTCCTGGACGGCGGGGAGCGGCCGATGGACCTGCTCACGGACGACAGCGACGGGATCGTGCTGGGCGGGCTGCGGATCCCGTGCGGCAGCGACCGGGGAGGGCTCCCCCGCCGTGGTCCCGGGCCGCTGGTACCGGGGGCGGCCGCCCCGGCCGACGCCCTGGAGCCGGTGGATCCGGTGGCCGCGCGAGGTGCGCACGGCGGGCTGCCGGAGCGGCACCGGCCGTGGTGGGGGCCGGCCGCGCGGACCGCCCGTACGGCGCTGGCGCTGCTGGCACCGGCGGCGGGCCGGGGCGGCCGGCGCGCACAGGTGCCGGGCCAGCGGCTGCGGATCGAGGCGGACGGGGTGCTGCTGGCGGATCTGGACCGGCCGGTGCGCGGGGTGTCGGTGGTGCCGGGCGCCCACGCCGGGCCGTCTGGCCGGCCCGGCGGCGGCGCCGGCGGGGAGCTGGCCGAGGTCGTGGTGCACTGGCCGGACGAAGGGCGGCCGGTACGGGCCCGGGCGCGGGCGGTGACGGTGTCCGGCGCGGACTTCCACTACCGGGCGGACGCGGTGGTCGGCGGCCCGGTCAGGACCCGGACCTGGACCGTGCAGCCGGGGGCCTGGCGGCTGCAGCTGCCGCGGGGTGACGGGGCCTGGAGCGGACCCGGCCATGACCCATCGGTCAGGCCCTAGCCGTCGTACTCGGCGCGCAGCTGGTCGCGGTGGTCGCGCCAGCGCTCCAGCAGGGCGGGCAGCTCCTTTTGCAGGAACTCGAAGAAGACCAGGGTCTCGTTGAGGCGGCGGCCGGCGGGAGTGGTCGCGCCGAGGCTCTCGACGCCGTCGCGCAGCGTGCCCTCCCAGCGGGTGAGGACGTTCTCCCGGCGCGCCATGGCCTCGTACCACTGGTCGCTGTGGACGCGGTAGCGGTCGCGGCGGGAGCCCGGCTCGCGCTCCCGGCTGACCATGTCGACCTGGGCGAGGTAGCGGATCGCGCCGGAGACGGCGGCGGGGCTGATCTGGAGCTGCTCGCCCAGTTCGGCGGAGGTCAGCACGCCGGAGTCCGAGGCGAGCAGGCAGGCGAAGACCCGGGCGGGCATCCGCGCCATGCCCGCCTCGACCAGCTGGGCCGCGAAGCGCTCGACGAACCGCGAGACCGCCTCCCGGGTGCGTGTGTCGTCGCCCTGCTGCCGCTCACTCATGTCCGCCATATCCGCATCATCTCCCCTGATCAGAGCCGCTCCCCCGACTTTATACGGTTTCTTAACTTCACAAATTTATGAAACTAGCGTAGCTTCCGAATCATGACCAAGGCAATCGCTCCCGCTCCTGCGATCCGGGTGGACGGCCTCCACAAGTCCTTCGGGCGCACCCAGGCGCTCGACGGCCTCGACCTGGACGTCGAGGCGGGTGAGGTACACGGCTTCCTCGGCCCCAACGGCGCCGGCAAGTCCACGACGATCCGCGTCCTGCTCGGCCTGCTGCGCGCCGACGGCGGCACCGCCCGGCTCCTTGGCAGGGATCCCTGGCACGACGCCGTCGAGCTGCACCGCCGCATCGCCTACGTCCCCGGCGATGTCACCCTGTGGCGCAACCTCTCCGGCGGCGAGGTCATCGACCTCTACGGGCGGCTGCGCGGGGGCCTGGACACCGCGCGGCGGGCCGAGCTCCTGGAGCGGTTCGAACTCGACCCCACGAGGAAGGGGCGTACGTACTCCAAGGGCAACCGTCAGAAGGTCGCCCTGGTCGCCGCGTTCGCCTCCGACGTCGACCTGCTGATCCTCGACGAGCCGACCTCCGGGCTGGACCCGCTGATGGAGGAGGTCTTCCAGGACTGCGTCGCCGAGGAGCGCGACCGCGGCCGTACGGTCCTGCTCTCCAGCCATGTGCTGTCCGAGGTCGAGGCGCTCTGCGACCGCGTCAGCATCATCCGCAAGGGACGGACCGTGGAATCCGGCTCCCTGGGCGAGCTGCGGCATCTGACCCGCACCTCGGTCATCGCCGAACTCGCGGGGCCGCCCAACGGGCTGGCCGCGCTCCCCGGTGTGCACGACCTGGCCACCCAGCCGATCGCGGGAGGCCAGGGGCACCGCGTCCGGCTCCAGGTCGACACCGACAAGCTCGACGCCGTACTGCGCTCGCTCGGCAGCTCCGGCGTCCGCAGCCTGACCAGCACCCCGCCGACCCTGGAGGAGCTCTTTCTCCGGCACTACCAGGACGACGTACGCGGCGAGATGCGCGAGGGCGTGCGCGGTGCAGGGGCGGTCGCGCAATGACCGCCGTGGCCGCACACCTGCCCGCCCGCGCGGCGCGCGCCCGTCATCTGGCGGGCACCGGCGCCCTGTTGCGCCTCGCCCTGCGCCGCGACCGGATGATGATCCCGGCCTGGGTGCTGGCGCTCGGAGTCAGCGTCGCCTCCATGGGATCGGCCTTCGAGGCCCTGTACGACACCGCCGCCAAGCGCGCCCAACTGGCCGGCTCGATGAACTCCAACGGCTCGATGCGCGCGCTGTACGGGCCGGTCTTCAGCGACTCCGTCGGCGGCCTGATCGCCTGGCGGATGGCCGGCTTCGGTGCCGTCCTCGCCTCGGTGATGAGCCTGCTGATCGTCGTGCGGCACACCCGCGAGGAGGAGGAGACGGGCCGTCAGGAGCTGCTCTCCGCCGCGATGGTCGGCCGCCGCGCACCGCTGACCGCGGCCCTGCTGACGGCGCTGCTCGCCAACGCCGTACTCGCCGCCCTGATCGCCACCGGCCTGTCCGCGTCCGGTCTGCCGGCCGGCGGTTCGCTGGCGCTGGGCCTCGCCATCGGCTGCACCGGCATGCTCTTCGCCGCCCTGGCCGCCATCGCCGCCCAGCTCACCGAGAGCGCGCGGATGGCCAAGGGGCTGACCGGCGCGGCCCTCGGCCTCGCCTTCGCGCTGCGTGCCGCGGGCGATGCCGGCACGGCCGGTGCCGCCTCCCCGCTCACCTGGATCTCGCCGATCGGCTGGTCGCAGAACCTCCGCGCGTACGCCGGGGAACGCTGGTGGGTCCTGCTGCTCTTCGTCGCGGCGGGCGCGCTGGCGGTCGGTGCCGCATACGCCCTGACCGCCCGCCGCGACATCGGGATGAGCTTCCTGCCCGCCCGCCCGGGGCCGGCCGTGGCGCCGCGCTCGCTGGCCGGCCCCTTCGGGCTGGCCTGGCGTCTCCAGCGCACCACGCTGCTGGGCTGGGCGCTCGGCTTCCTGTGCGCCGGCGGGGTCTTCGGGGGGATCGCCGAGGGCGCCTCCGACCTGGTCGGCGGCAATCGGCAGACACGGGAGATCGTCGAGCGGATGGGCGGGCAGCAGGGGCTGACCGACGCCTTCCTGGCCACGATGACCGGCATGCTCGGCATGGTCGCGGCGATCTACGCGGCGGGGGCGGTGCTCCGGCTGCGCGGTGAGGAGACCGGGGAGCGCGCGGAGCCCGTACTGGCCGGCGCGGTGGGCCGGCTCCGCTGGGCCGGCAGCCATCTGGCCGTCGCCTACGCGGGCACCGCCGCCATCCTGGCCTGCGGCGGCCTGGCCCTGGGCCTGTCGTACGGCATCTCCGTCGACGACCTCGGCGGAGCGCTGGGGCCGGTCCTGGCCGCCGCGCTCGCGCAGGTCCCGGCGGTCTGGACGCTCACCGGGCTAGCGGTCCTGGTCTTCGGGGTGCTGCCCAAGGCGACCACCGCCGTCTGGGCCGTCGTGGGCGGCTGCCTGGCCATCGGGTGGATCGGCCCCAGCCTGAAGTTCCCCCAGTGGGTGATGGACCTCTCGCCGTTCGGCCATCTGCCCAAGCTCCCCGGCGCCGAGGCCACCGCGGCCCCGTTCCTCTGGCTGCTGGGACTGAGCGTCCTCTTCGCCGCCGTCGGCCTCACCGGACTCCGCCGTCGCGACATCGGCTGACCCCGGGCGGCGGTTTCACGTGAAACCGCCGCCCCCGCATCCGTGCGCCGCCGGAGCTGTAGCGGACTCCGGCGGCGCACTTCTTCTGTCCACAGCCTGTGGACGGCGATCCGTCAGCCTCCCGGCGTCACCAGCCGCGCCTCGTACGCGAAGACCGCCGCCTGCGTGCGGTCGCGCAGCCCCAGCTTCACCAGGATGCGGCTGACATGCGTCTTGACCGTGGACTCCGCGACGACGAGGTGCTCTGCGATCTCACCGTTCGACAGGCCCTGGGCGACCAGCACCAGCACCTCCGTCTCGCGCTCGGTGAGATCGGCGATGCGCTCCTGGGCGGGGGCGCGCGGGGTGCCCAGACGGGAGAACTCGGAGATCAGACGCTTGGTCACGGTCGGCGCGAGCAGCGCCTCGCCGGAGGCGACGATGCGCACGCCCTCGGCGAGCTGCCCGGCCGAGGCGTCCTTGAGGAGGAAGCCGCTGGCCCCGGCGCGCAGCGCCTGGTAGACGTACTCGTCGAGGTCGAAGGTGGTCAGCACCAGGACCTTGGCGTCCGCGTCGGCGGCGACGATCTCGCGGGTCGCCTCCAGACCGTTCATCTCCGGCATCCGGATGTCCATCAGGACGACATCGGGCTTGAGGACGGCGACCTTGTGCACCGCCTGGCGCCCGTCCACGGCCTCGCCGACGACCTCGATGTCCGGCATGGCGTTGAGCAGGACGGAGAAGCCCTCGCGGACCATCACCTGGTCGTCGACGATCAGTACCCGGATCATGCGTTGCTCCCCCCGGGCGTGGTCTCCCCCGCCGCGCTCGACACCGGGATGAACGCGGCGACCTCGAAGCCGCCGTCCTCGGTGTGATCGGCGGTCATCTCGCCGCCCAGCATCTGTACCCGTTCGCGCATGCCCAGTACGCCGTGCCCCGCGCCCGGTGACGGCTTGGCCAGCCGGCTCGGGGCGCCGTTGACGATCCGCAGGCCGATCCCGCCCAGGACGTAGGAGATCTCCACCCGGGCCTCGGCGCCCGGCGCATGCCGCAGCGCATTGCTCAGGGCCTCCTGGACGATCCGGTACGCGGACAGCTCCACGCCCTGCGGCAGCGGCCGGGGCGCGCCGGTGATCACGGCCTCGACGGTCAGTCCGGCGCTGCGGACGCTGCCGAGCAGCGAGTCGAGGCTGGCGAGCGTCGGCTGCGGGGCCTCCGGGTCGCTGTCGACGAAGGCGTCCGGGTCCTCGGAGCGGACCACGCCCAGGATGCGGCGCAGTTCGGTGAGCGCGGCGACGGCGTTCTCGCGGATCGTCGCGAAGGACGTGGCGAGCTCGGGCGGGGTGTTCTCGACCCGGTACGGGGCGGCCTCGGCCTGGATGGCGATCACGGACATATGGTGCGCGACCACATCGTGCAGCTCGCGGGCGATGGTGGCGCGCTCCTCCAGGAGCGTCCGCCGGGAGCGCTCCTCGGCGGTGGCGGTCTGCGTCTCGACGACCTGCCGGCGCTCCTCACGCCAGGCGCGCACCGCCGCGGCGGCGACCAGCACCACACCGAAGACGAACGCCACCGGCGGCAGCTCGCCCGGGTCACCGCCGGTGAACACCGTCAGCACGGCAGCCACACCAAAGGTGACCAGCCACATCTCCACCGCCAGCCGCGGCCGGGTGCGCAGCACCACGAGGGTCATCACGGCGAGGTGGGTGGGGAAGGCCGCGCCCCCGAAAGGGCTGGCGGACGCGGAGAAGCTCATCGCGGCGAACCACCCCACGACCGTCGCGAACAGCGAGATCCAGTAGGCGCCCACCGGGCGGAAGAGCGTGATGGCCGGCGGGGCGGCCACCAGCAGGCAGTAGCCGGCCACCAGGATGCCGCGCACCGGGCCGATGTCGTAGCTCATGGTGTAGGAGGCGAGGAAGACCAGCACCGCGAAGAAGCCCACGATCAGGTGCGGCAGCCAGCGCGCCCAGTGGCGCAGCCGCTCCGGCAGCCAGGGCACCCACCGGGACACCTTGGCGTCCTCCAGCGGCGGCAGCGGGCGGAAGGCGAAGGCGTCGACGAACAGGTCCTGGCGCAGCCGGTGCAGCGCGCCATGGGCAATCCGGGCCTCGGAGCGCAGGGAGCCCTGCGTCTGGGTCTTCTCGTTCACGCTGACAACGGTAAGCAGAGCGCGGCCCCGTGGCGTCCCCACCAGTGCGGATCTGGCGGGGTCCGTCTCAAGTACTACAGGGGCTGCTCCAGGAGCCCCAGCAGCGTGCCGCAGCTCGCCGTGCCGGGCGTGACCGGCGCGTAGTGGCCCACGCCCGGCAGCTCGCGCAGGTCCGTACCGGCGGGGTGCGCGGCCGCGTAACGGCGGGAGACGTCCAGGGGGACGTCCCCGTCGTCGGTGCCGTGCAGGATCGTGACCGGGACGCCGGCCGGGGGGCGGCGGGCCGGGTCGGCGGCGGCGAGGCGCTCCGGCAGGCCGGGGCCCGCGCCCAGGAGTTCGGCGACCGCGCCGTTGCTCAGTCCCAGCTCATGGGCGCGCGCCAGATCGGCGACCGGCGAGACGGCGATCACCCGGGTCACGGGCGTGCCGGGGCGGGCGGCGGCGAGCAGCGCGAGATGGCCGCCCGCCGAGTGGCCGACGACGACCAGGCCCCCGGCCGCGCCGGTCTCGCCCGCCGCCGCCTCGATGCCCGCCGCCACGTCCTCGAACGTCTGCGGCGCCCCGCCGCCCGCGCCGACCCTGCGGTACTCGGCCAGCGCCACCGGCAGCCCCCGCCCGGCCACCGCGGCGGCGAGCGGCGACAGGTGCCGGCGGTCGTAGGCCGCGCGCCAGAACCCGCCGTGCAGCAGCACCACCAGCGGGCCGGACGCCCCCGCCGCCGGCCCGTACAGATCGACGATCTGGTCCGGATGCGGGCCGTAGGCCACCGTGCGGTCCGGCGCCACCGGGGCGAGCCCCAGCAGCGCCGTCTCCTCGTCCGCCACGCTCACCCGCCGGCCCCGTCCGCGCCCGGCTGCGCCCCCAGCACCTCGCCGAGCGTCCACGCCGCCCGCTCCGCCTCCGCGAAGGAGGTGTAGAGCGGCGCGAAGCCGAAGCGCAGCACGTCGGGGTGGCGGAAGTCGCCGACCACCCCGCGCCGGATCAGCTCGGCCATCACCGCGCCCGCGTCCGGGCACGCCAGCGACACCTGGCTGCCGCGCCGCCGGTGGTCCAGCGGGGTGACCGGGCGGGCCCGGCCGGCCGGCACATACGCCGCCACGCACTCCAGGAAGAAGTCGGTCAGCGCGAGGCTCTTGCTGCGTACGTCCTCCAGGGCGACCCCCTCCCAGACATCCAGCGCCGCCTCCAGGGCGAGCAGCGACAGGATGTCCGGGGTGCCGACCCGGCCGCGCGCGATGCCGTCGGCGGGGGTGTAGCCGGGCTCCATCGCGAACGGGTCGGCGTGCGAGTTCCAGCCCGGCAGCGGCGACTCGAACCGCTCCTGGAGGCCCTCGCGGACATAGAGGTACGCGGGCGAGCCCGGCCCGCCGTTGAGGTACTTGTACGTACAGCCCACGGCGAGATCGACGTGGTGCGCGTCGAGCCCGACCGGCAAAGCGCCCGCGCTGTGGCACAGGTCCCAGACGGCGAGCGCACCCGCGGAGTGCAGCGCCGTGGTGATGCCAGGCAGGTCGTTGAGCTCGCCGGTGCGGTAGTCGATGTGGTTGACCAGCGCCAGCGCGGTGCGCTCGGTGACCTCGTCGGCGATCCGGGACGGCTCCACGGGCCGTACCGCGAGGCCCGTCATCCGGGCCGCGGACCGGGCGATATAGCCGTCGGTCGGGAACGTCGTGGCGTCGACCAGGATCTCGGTGCAGCCCTTCCCGGCCATCCGGACGCCGCCGACCACGGCCTTGAAGATGTTGACGCTGGTCGAGTCGCCGACCACCACCCGGCCCGGGGCCGCCCCGATCAGCTGAGCGATCTTGTCACCGACCCGCTCGGGCGCGCTCCACCAGCCGGACTCCGTCCAGGAGCGGATGCGCAGCTCGCCCCACTCGCGGGTGATGACCTCGGCTATCCGGTCCGGCACCGCCCGCGGCAGCGCGCCCAGCGAGTTGCCGTCGAGGTAGGCGGTGTCGTCCAGGGCGAACCGCCCGCGCACCGCGGCGAGCACATCGGCGGCGTCCAACTGCCCCGCGCGTACTGCCAGTTCACGCTCCGCAGCGTCATGGTTCACAGGCATCTCAGACATGGCTGCGCGCCGTCCACAGCTCGGGGAAGACGTTCTTGCGGGCCCGCTTCTCCAGCCAGGCCACGCCCGCCGAACCTCCGGTTCCCGTCTTCGTCCCCATGGCCCGCCGGGTCGCGACCAGATGGTCGTTGCGCCAGCGCCACACCAGCTCGGCGACATCGGTCAGCGCCTCGCCGAGCCGGACCAGCTCGGACTCCTGCGAACCGGCGTAGACCTCGGCCCAGACGGCCTCGACGGCCGGGTCCGGCTCGTAGCGCTGCGCCGGGTCCCGCTCCAGCACGGCCGCGGGAACGGCGTAACCGCGGCGGGCGAGCAGCCGCAGCACCTCGTCCCACAGGCTCGGCTCCTGCAAAGCCTTCTCCAGCTCGGCGTGCACCCGCGGGGCGCCGCGGTGCGGCACCAGCATCGACGCGGACTTCTCGCCGAGCAGGAACTCCAGCCGCCGGTACATCGCGGACTGGAAACCGCTGCCCTCACCGAGCGCGCTGCGGTACGCGTTGAACTGCGCCGGGGTCAGCTTCGCCAGCGGCTTCCAGGCGGCGTTCAGCGCCTCCAGCTCGTAGGTGGAGCGGCGCAGCGCCTCCATCGCCACCGTCACGTCGTCGCGGCGCAGCGCCGCGGCGGCGGTCTGCCACTCATGGACGATGACGGTGAACCACAGCTCCATGACCTGCGTGGTGACCAGGAAGACCATCTCGCCGGGGTCGTCGGAGAGCGGGTGCTGGAGGTGGGTGAGGACGTCCGCCTGGACGTAGTCCTCGTACGGGGTGGTACCTGCGAAGTCGAGGTTCGGGGTCTCAGGCTCCTGAGCCCCGCCGGTTACCTCGTGGGACATCGCTGTCTCCTCGAAACGTACTCCGGGTAGCGGTCCGCCCCTGCCATGCCGGCACGGGGGCCCCGGTCCCCACCGGGCATCTTCCGCAATGGTCCCCGCAGAGTGCAAGGCCCGCCTGGTCACAGGGCCAGGCGGGCCCGGTCCCGGCTCAGGAGAGGGTGTCGGCCGCGGTCGGCGAGGAGTCGCGCAGGAAGGTCGCGCAGCGCTCGTACTCGTCCTGCTCGCCGATCGCCTGGGCGGCACGGGCGAGGGCGTGCAGGGCCCGCAGGAAGCCGCGGTTGGGCTCGTGCTCGAAGGGCACCGGACCATGGCCCTTCCAGCCGGCCCGGCGCAGCGCGTCCAGACCGCGGTGGTAGCCGGTGCGGGCGTAGGCGTACGACTCGACGACCCGCCCTTGCTCGAACGCATCGTCCGCGAGCTGCGCCCAGGCCAGCGAGGAGGTCGGGTACTTCGCGGCGACATCGGACGGCGCGGTCCCCGCGGCGAGCAGCTCACGGGGCTCCGGGTCGTCGGGCAGATGAGTCGGGGGCGGTCCCCCGAGCAGATTCTCGTGAATGGGCATGCCACTAGTCTCTCGCAGCCCGTCCGCTGCGCTTGGCTGGCTTCCCACGTTTTTGGCTTTCCCGCCGTGGGGGTTTGTCGCCGTTGCGCCTGCGGCGGGCTGGGTGCCGCTGCGCGGGGCTTTTCGGGGTGCGGTGGCGGTCCTCCGGGGTAGGGGTGTGGGACTGCTTCGCTTTACGTCCCACACCCCTACCCCTCCGGCCCACCACCTCC
>NZ_JBSFYC010000107.1:0-18572 GCF_053595675.1 Streptomyces sp. NPDC002446
GGGTGTCCGGACGTAAAGCGAAGCAGTCCGGACACCCTGCCCCGGAGGCCCGTCACCGGCAGCCGAACAGCCCCGCGCAGCGGCAACGCCCGCCGCAGGCGCAACGGCGAGAAAGCCAACAACGTCGGCCAAGGCAAAGCGCAGCGGAAGGGCAACGGCGAACAACCCCCACGGCGGGCCAGCCGAAAACGTGGGGCCCAGGCAAAGCGCAGCGGACGGGCAGCGGAAGGGCATCCGTTGACGACCCGCCCCGGCAATCCTAAGGTCTTGCATAGGATTCCTTGAGCGGCGGGAGCGCGCGATGGCAGGCACGGGCAACGAGCAGGCGAGGAAGACGGCCGAGGGGCTGGCGTACCACACCGGCTTCGGCAACGAGCACAGCTCGGAGGCCGTGCCGGGCGCGCTGCCGGTGGGCCGCAACTCCCCCCAGCGGGCCCCGCTGGGCCTGTACGCCGAGCAGCTCAGCGGGTCGGCGTTCACCGAACCGCGCGACCACAACCACCGCTCCTGGCTCTACCGCATCCGCCCGTCGGCCGCCCACCCGCCGTTCGTCCGCGCCGGACAGCGCGCCCTCGGGTCGGCGCCGTTCACCGACTGCGTCCCCGACCCCAACCGGCTGCGCTGGAATCCGCTGCCCGCCCCCGAGGGCCCGACGGACTTCCTCGACGGCCTGTGGACGCTGGGCGGCAACGGCGACGCGACCCAGCGCAGCGGTATGGCCGTGCACCTCTACCACGCCAACACCTCCATGGAACGGCGGGTGTTCGGCGACTCGGACGGCGAGCTGCTGATCGTGCCGGAGCGGGGCGGACTGCTGCTGCGCACCGAACTCGGCCTGCTGCGGGCCGAACCGGGCGAGGTGGCGCTGATCCCGCGCGGCGTACGCTTCCGCGTCGAGCTGCTGGACACCAGCGCGCGGGGCTATGTCTGCGAGAACTACGGCCGCCCCTTCCAGCTCCCCGACCTCGGCCCGATCGGCGCCAACGGCCTGGCCAACGCACGGGACTTCCGCGCGCCGGTCGCCGCCTACGAGGACGTCGAGGGCCCCGTCGAGGTCGTCAACAAGTTCTGCGGCAGCCTCTGGACGGCGACCTACGACCACTCGCCCCTGGACGTCGTCGCCTGGCACGGCAACCACGTCCCGTACGTCTACGACCTGCGCCGCTTCAATGTCATCGGAAGCATCAGCTACGACCACCCCGATCCGTCGATCTTCACGGTGCTGACCTCGCCCTCCGACACCCCGGGGCTGGCGGGCGTGGACTTCGTGGTGTTCGCGCCGCGCTGGCTGGTCGGCGAGGACACCTTCCGGCCGCCGTACTTCCACCGCAATGTGATGACCGAGTACATGGGGCTGATCGAGGGCGCGTACGACGCGAAGGCGGAGGGCTTTGTACCGGGTGGCGGGTCGCTGCACAACATGATGTCGGCGCACGGGCCCGACCGGGAGACCTTCGACCGGGCGAGCGCCGCCGAGCTGGCGCCGCAGAAGATCGACGACGGGCTGGCCTTCATGTTCGAGACCCGCTGGCCGCTGACGCTCACCGCCCAGGCCCGGGACGCCGGCCATCTGCAGCGCGGCTACGACGACGTGTGGCAGGGTCTCCAGCGCCACTTCCGCCTGTGACACCCGGGGAACGCTCGTGACCACCTTCGCTCCCGACTCGCTCGACCTGAACCGCAAGCTGCCGCTGTGGTACCAGGTCTCGCAGTCGCTGCGCGCCTCCATACTCGGCCGCTCCCCCGAGGCACCACTGCGGCTGCCCACCGAGGACGCGCTCGCCGCGCACTACGGCGTGAGCGTGCTGACCATGCGCCAGGCCCTCAAGGAGCTGGAGGCGGAGGGCCTGATCAGCCGGCACCGGCGCCGCGGCACGTTCATCGAGCCGAGTGCCCAGCGCGGGGCGCCGGTGCGGCTGCTGGGCTCGGTGGACGCGATCGTGGCCCAGCAGTCCGGTATGAGCACCGAGCTGCTGGAGCACGGCCCGACGCCGGTTCCGCCCGAACTGTCCGAGTATTTCCCGGAGTTGCCCGAGGTGGCCGGATTTCATCGGCTGCGCTGCGATGAGGAGACGGGCGAGCCGACCAACCACGCACGCAACTACGTGCGGCCCGATGTCGCCGACCGGATCGATCCGGCGGACCTCGTACGCCGGCCGATGACCAAGGTGCTGCGGGACACGGTGGGGGTGCGCATCAGCCGGATCACCGACACCGTCGAGGCGACGCTGGCGGACCCGGAGACCGCCCGCCTCCTCCGGGTCCCGCTGCTCAGCCCGATCCTGCACTACACGGGGGTCACCTACGACGAGGACGGCCGCGCGGTCGACGTCGCCCGCATCCACTACCGCGGCGACCGCTTCTCCTTCACGGTCACGCTGGACGCGCACTGATCCGGCGGCGGCTTTGGGTCAGATGCGCTCCAGGCTCCGCCCCGTAGTGCGCGGCCCGAGCAGCGCCACGTCCAGGCACAGCAGGACCATCAGCCCGGCGGAGCCGGCGAACACCGCGGCCGCACCGAGGTCGGTCAACACGCCGATCGCGACGAACGGCAGCACGACGGAGGTGAGCCGGGAGAGCGAGTAGGCGATGCCGATCGCGCTGCTGCGCAGGCCGGTCGGGAAGATCTCGGTCTGGTAGACGTGGAAGGCGTTGGAGAAGACGTTGCTGCACACCGTCAGGGCGAAGCCGAAGGCGACGATGGCCCAGGTGGCGGTGGCGAAGCCGAAGGCCAGGCCGCAGGCGGCGATGCCGAGCGCGGCGGCGATGATCAGGGTGCGGCGCTCGATCCGGTCGATGAGCGGGATGGACAGCGCGGAGCCGATCGGATAGCCGCAGAAGCTCAGCGCGGCGTACAGCAGCGACTCGGTGACGGTGTGCCCCTTCGCGGTGAGCACCACCGGAGCCAGCGATCCGAAGCCGTAGTAGCCGACGGTCTGCAGCACCTGGAAGATCCACCACATCACGGTCCGGCGCCGGTGGTCGCCCCGGAACATCTCGCCCAGCGGCACCCGCCGCTCGGGGACGGTCTCCGCCTCCGGTACGGACGGCAGACTGCCGCCGGTCTCCCGTGCCACCCGCTCCTCGATGCCGCTCACGATCCGCTCGGCCTCCTCGCCGCGGCCGTGGACCATCAGCCACCGTGGCGACTCCGGCAGCCGGCGCCGCATCAGCTGGATGAACGCGGCCCCGAGCGCGCCGGCGACCAGCAGCCAGCGCCAGCCCTCGAAGCCCAGCGGCTGGTGCGCGGCCACCAGCCGTGCGCCGAGCAGGGCCGCGGCCGGGACGCCGACGAAGCCCAGGGTGTACGCCCAGGCGATATAGCGGCCGCGCACCGCCCGGGGCAGGAACTCCGCGAGATAGGTGTCCACCAGCACCAGTTCGGCGCCGAGCCCGAGACCGGACAGGAAGCGCAGGGCCAGCAGCCACCGCAGGTCCGGGGCGAAGGCGCACCCCAGCGAGAAGAGCGCGTAGGCGCCCAGGTTGACCAGGAACATCCGGCGCCGCCCCAGCCGGTCGGCGAGCACCGACAGCACGTTCGCGCCGACGAACATGCCGAGGAACCCGGCCGCGATCACCGAGGACTTGGCGGTGGGCCCGAGGTCCCACTGCTCGGCGAGGACCGCGGCCAGCACCCCGCCGAGGAAGATCTCATAGAGGTCGAAGAAGGCGCCGATGCCGACGAGGAGGGTGGTCCGGCGGTGCCAGCGGGACGGCGGCAGCCGGTCCAGGCGGGCGCCGACCCGGTGGCCGATGGGGGTCCCCCCGCGCCGTTCAGGCGTGGGGGAGGTGGTGTCCGTCACGAGGCGGTCCTCCCCTGAGCAGGTCCCGGCGCGGTGCGGGTCCCCCGCGCCGTTCAGGCGTGACGGGAGCGAGGTCCGCACCGTTGTCGGGCGTACGGCCAGGACCGTACTCCTTCAAGATCAGCAAGCGGAAGACCGCCTCGGGCGGAGGGAGGGGGCCGGCCCGCGCGTTCGGCACGGCCGCGGGGCCCGTGGATACCATGCCGGGGTCAACCGAACGGTCCGGGAGGGGCTCCGCGTGACGGCGAAGCAGGACGCGCCACGGCTGTCCGATCTCATGCCGTGGTCCGTGCCGCCGCTGCGGCTCGGCCGTTCCTGGGTGCGGGCGCCGGATCCGGCCACCCTGCGCTCCCGGTGGGCGGCGCTGGTGGCCGCCGAGGACGCGGCGGCCCGCGAGCGGCTGTTCCGGCCGTCGCGCGCCCGTACGCTGCACTCCGCCGTCGGTCAGCTGCCGGGCCAGAAGGCGGCGACCGGACGGCTGTACCGGGCGAGCGGACCGTGCCCCGAGCCGGTGCGGATCCTGCACGGCGCGTTCGACCAGCAGTGGCTGCTGCCCGACCAGCGGCTGATCGACGCGGCCCGGCCGGAGCTGTGGCGGGTGGCGGACGAACGGCAGCTGTTCGCGGTGGAGTTGGGGCCCCATCCGCAGGTGCCGGGCCCCGCGGTGGTGTGCTCGGCGCTGCTGCCCGACGGGCGCTCGCCGGCCGGCCGCCCCGGGCGGATCCTCCCGCTCTACCGGAGGCCCGGCGGACAGGAGCCCAATCTGCCGCCGGGCCTGCTCGCGCTGCTCGGCCGCCGGCTGGACCGTACGGTGCGCCCGGCGCACCTGCTGGCCTGGACGGTCGCGAGCGCCCGCCACTCCCCCGAGGGCACCACGGTGCCGCTGACCGCGGACCCGGAGGTCTGGGAGCGCGGAGTCGCGCTCGGCGAGCGGCTGATGTGGCTGTGCACGCGGGGCGCGTACGCACCCGGTGGCGGCCCGCCCGGCTCCGGCGAGCGGCCGCGGATGCCCGGCGGCCGCCGCCCGTATGTGCGCTGCGCGCTCCCCGCCCGCGGGCTGCCGCGGACCCTCGGATACGACCCGGCGGAGGAGGCGCTGCTGCTCGGCAGCGGCCGGATCTCGCCGGTGCCGAGGGGAGCGTGGGAGTTCCACGCGGGCGGCGTACGCGTCCTGGAGGCGTGGTTCGCCGAGCGCTCCGGCGCGGCCGCGGACGGGGCGGAGCCGCCCGAGGCCGGTTCGCTGGCCGCGCTGCGCCCCGCCGACTGGCGCCAGGAGTGGACCTCGGAGCTGCTGGAGCTGGTCACCGTACTGGCCCTGCTGGCCGAACTGGAGCCGCAGCGCGCCGAGTTGGACCGTCTGACGGCACAGGGGGCGCAGCTGGCGGCGGGGGAGCTTCGGGCGGCCAGGGTGCTGCCCGCACCGGTCGCGGCCCGCCGTCCGGCGTCCGTCCTCGACCACCACGAGGAGGGCCCGGAGGGGCAGTTCGCCCTCTTGTGAGGGCCGCGGCGCCGCGGCCACGAAAAAACCACCCGTCACGAAGTGACGGGTGGTGCCGGACGGACCGGTCGGGCGGGGGCGGGCCGGCCGCCCGGAATGCCGCTGGTGAAGCGGTTTAGCCGTGCCCCCCGAACAGCGAGCGCCGCAGCCTGCGCAGCGGCGCGAAAAGCGACACCCTGGCGCCGCGGCCGTTCCTCGTACGCGAGTGATCACGCGCGGTGAGCTCCTGCATCAGCGAGGTCGCGCCCTCCGCCTCGCGCTGCGGGATGGCGGGTCCACCCAGCACCGCGAGATGGCGGTCGAGACGCGCGCTGGACGCACTGCTCCCGCAATTGATGGCAGGGACTCGCGCCCTGCTACGCACTGTTATCTGTTCCATGAATCTCCCCACCCTTACGAGGGCACCCGGCCCGGGCAGGGTAACCCTATCTCTCTTGGAGGACACGCGTGCAGACCGGTCAACGGATTCACCTGCCTCGCCTTGACGTTGACGCACACCATACGGAATGTCACGGACGAGGCGCGTACCAGGGCGAGTTGAGCGACCGTCGGACACCGGCGGGGGCGCACGGAGCGTCTGACGGGGCGCCGGATGCGCGGGGAGAGACCGGGATCTCACGGCCTCTCCCGACGCCCGGTGTGCGGACCGTCACGCAGCGGAGGCGAACACCGGCTGGTAGCCGCCGGACTGGCCGGCGGAGGTGGGGTGGTAGGACTCTTCGATGGGATAGGTGACGCTGCGCAACCAGGCGCTGCCGGAGCACAGCTCGTGGCCGGCGAAGGTCGTATTGACATCGGCGAAGGTGAAGCCGTGGTCGGCGGCGCGTTTGGCGGTGACGCCGTTGATGGCGTCGGCGGCGGCGTTGATGGCGGCACGGGACTTCTCGGAGAGCCCCGCGACGCAGCTGCCGCCGAGTTTGTAGAAGCGCGGATAGCCCAGGACCACCACATGCGCGTTCGGGGCCTTCTGGCCGATCGCGGCGTACACGGTGTCGAGCTTCCCGGGCAGGGTGTTGTCGACATAGGTCCTGGCCTGGGCGACGCGGGCCAGGCAGGCGCGCTCGCCCTGGAGCGCACAGGTCGTCATGGTGTCGGCGAATCCGGCGTCGTTGCCGCCGACGGTGATGCTCACCAGGCCGGTGGAGGCGTTGAGCGGAGCGAGCTGACCGTTCACCACATCACCCGTTCGGGCTCCGGAACAGGCGGTGAAGGAGAACGACGAGGGGGCGTGCGCGGCGCTCCAGAGGGCCGGGTAGGCCTTGGTGCTGCGCTTGCAGGAGCCGCTGGAACTGTCGTAGCTGCCGGCGCCGACGCCCGAGGAGTACGAGTCGCCGAGTGCCACATAGCCGGTTGCGGTGGGGAGTTGGGCGGACGCGGCGGCGCTCGCGCCGGTGAGCGCGAGCGCCGTGGTGACGAAGAAGGCCGACGTCAGTGCCGCGGATCGGGACAGTCTCATGGAACCTCCCTTAGCAGGGTCTCTGCCACCTCCGTCGTAGCAAGACTCGCGGATAGCCGGAAGTGTCCATGCCAAAAGTCACTCTGCAGTTCACGGCAAATCTGCCGATTCGGGCGGATGTTCACTGCCATGTCATTGCTTCGCCATGACGTGCATATGACATCCCGACAGAAGCCTTGCCGCGCACATCCGGTGACCGCGAATCTCATTGCCGGGCGGCCACCGGACTTCCCCCGCCGCCCCAGGTGCGTACGACCCCGTACGCAACCCCCCGCGCGCGCAGCACGGCGCGCCACCGATGAGGAGGACTCCCTCGCGATGGCAGTGATGCGTTCCACCACGTCCCGTACCACCCCGCGGCGTTCGACCACGCTGCGGATCGCCACGGCGCTCACCGCGACCACCGTGGCAGCCGCCCTCGGCGCCCTCGCCTTCCCCGCCCATGCGGCGCCCGCCGAGGGCACCGTCGTGGGAGCCGGCGCACCGGACGCGGTCCACGGCAGCTACCTCGTCACGCTGAAGCGCTCGGCCGGCCTCAAGGCCGCCTCGGCGGACGGCAGAAGCCTGATATCCGAGTACGGCGGAACGGTGCGGCGGACCTACACCGCCGCACTCAACGGCTACGCCGCCACGCTCTCCGCGCAGGCGGCCAGACGGCTGGCCGCCGACCCGGCGGTCGACACGGTCTTCCAGGACCGCACCGTGCACGCCCTGGGCACCCAGACCAACCCGCCGTCCTGGGGCCTGGACCGGATCGACCAGGCCAAGCTGCCGCTCGACAAGAAGTACAGCTACCCGGACAGCGCCGGGGCCGGAGCCACCGTCTACGTCATCGACACCGGCGTCCGCGTCTCCCACCAGGACTTCGGCGGGCGGGCGGTGAACGGCTACGACGCCATCGACAACGACGACGTCGCGCAGGACGGCAACGGCCACGGCACCCATGTCGCGGCGAACGCGGCGGGCACGGCGTACGGCGTCGCCAAGAAGGCGAAGATCGTGGCGGTGCGGGTGCTGAACAACTCCGGCTCGGGCACCACCGCCCAGGTCGTCGCGGGCATCGACTGGGTCACCAAGAACCACAGCGGCCCGTCGGTGGCCAACGTGTCGCTGGGCGGCGGCCCGGACGCGGCCCTGGACACCGCCGTGAAGAACTCCATCAAGAGCGGGGTGACGTACGCCGTCGCCGCCGGCAACTCCGGGGACAACGCCCAGAACTACTCCCCCGCCCGCGTCGCGGAGGCCCTCACGGTCGGCGCGACCACCTCCACCGACGCCCGCTCGTCCTTCTCCAACTACGGCTCGCGGGTCGACATCTTCGCGCCGGGCAGCTCCATCACCAGCGCCTGGAACACCGGCGACTCGGCCACCAACACCATCTCCGGCACCTCGATGGCCACCCCGCACGTGACCGGTGCGGCGGCGGTGTATCTCGCCGGGCACCCGACGGCCACCCCGGCCCAGGTCGCCACGGCCCTGACGAACGGCGCCACCTCCGGGGCGGTGACCAACCCGGGCAGCGGCTCGCCCAACAAGCTGCTGAGGATCGTCCCGTGACGGCGATGTGACACGACGTCATACCGGGAGGGGCCCCGGGCGGCAGTGTGCCGTCCGGGGCCCCGCCCGCGGGTCCGGGGGCGGGCGGGCGGCAGTCCCCGGTGGTGCCCGTCCCCCTGTCCGGTTGCGTAGGTTTCCGGCCTTCTTCGTGCCTTGACGGTGCTCTGGCCGTTGCGCGACATTGAGGCCCGGCATCCGGCGGTCACGGGGGGCGATGCTGCCCATGCACACCAACACCATCGACGGCAAGAGCGCGTACGAGACGCCGCCCGACGAGCGGCCGGCGGGCGCCACCGTCTCGCTGATCGCGGGGGTGGCGGTCGGCATCGGCGCGGTGGGGGCCGTACTGGCGCTCGCCGACATCGGCTCGCCGCTGCGCGCGCCGTTCACCTTCTTCTTCCTCCTGATGGCGCCCGCCGCCGCGATCGCCGTGGCGCTCGGCCGGATCGATCCGCTCGGCCGCGCGGTGGCCGCCGGGGCCGGTGCGCTCGCCGTCGATCTGCTGGTGGCGCAGGCCATGCTCGCGCTGCATCTGTGGTCGGTGCGCGGTGGGGTGGTCGCGGTGACGGCGCTCAGCGGCGCGGCGCTGCTGTGGAGCGGGCTACGGGCCCGGGGCGGCCGTAGGCGCGGACGCCGGGCGGACTGAGATGGATCTCGCGGTGTACCGCCCCGGCCGGCTGACCGGGGCCGACCGCAGCGCCTGGACGGAGCTGCAGTCCCGGGCCCGGTCCCTGGGGGCGCCACAGCAGGCGAACCCCTTCCTGTCCCCCGAGTTCGCGCTGGCCGTGGGCCGGTGCCGCGGCGGGGTGCGGATCGCCGTGGTGCACCAGGACGGCCGCCCGGCCGCTTTCCTGCCCTTCCAGCGCTCGGCGCTCGGTGTGGGGCGGGCGATCGGGCTGGGCGTCTCCGACGCGCAGGGGCTGGTGCACCGGCCCGGGTTCCGCTGGGACGCCCAGGAGCTGCTGCGGGCCTGCGGACTGTCGGTGCTGGAGTTCGACCACCTGGTGGCGGGCCAGTGCGCCTTCGAGGCGCCCTCGTTCGGCCGCTACGCCTCGCCGGTCATCGATGTGGACCGGGGCTTCGAGGCCTATCTGGCAACGCTGCGGGCCCGGTCGCCGAAGTTCACCCGGACCACCCTGGCCAAGGAGCGCCGGCTCGGCCGGGGTCTCGGGCCGGTGCGCTACGTCCACGACGAGCGCGACCCGGCGGCGCTGCGCACGCTCATGCGCTGGAAGTCCGCCCAGTACCGCAGGACCGGGCGCAGCGACCGCTTCGCACAGCCCTGGATCGTCCATCTCGTGCAGCAGCTGTTCCACAGCCGCACGGATTCCTTCGCGGGCCTGCTGTCGGTGCTCTACGCCGGCGAGCGGCCGGTCGCGGCGCACTTCGGGCTGCGCTCGCCGTCCGTCCTCGCCTGCTGGTTCCCGGCCTACGACCCGCAGTTCGCGAAGTTCTCGCCCGGACTGGTGCTGCATCTGCGGATGGCGCAGGCGGCGGCCGCGGAATCGGTGGCGTACCTCGATCTGGGGCGCGGTGCGAAGGACTACAAGGACTCCCTCAAGACCCGTGAACTGCTGGTGTCCGAGGGGTGGGTGATGCGGCCCCATCCCGTCGCGCTGGGGCATCGGGTGCGCCGCGCGCCGGTGCGTGCGCTGCGCAATGCGGTGCTCGCCAGGCCGGAGCTGTTCGAACCGGCGGACCGCCTGCTCAAACGGGTGGGCCGGATCCGTTCCGGGCGCTGAGGACCGGTGCGCGCAGGCCCTCCGTGCCCGGGTTCTCCGCCGGATGCGAGACCGCGCGAGAGGGCGTGCGCCGGTGCAGAAATACTGGCGTACATCAGTACGTACCGGCCAATTGCGCCAAAGGGTATTTGGCGTGGAACGCCTTGCCTTAAAGTCCCATTCAGCAAAACCGACGCACATCCACCCGCATCGGACGGTCATCGCAAGACGGCTCCAGGGGAGGGCTCGGCGACACGATGAAGTGCCCGGTGCGGTGCGCGGTTGGGGGGGTCCCGTGCGCTCGGTCCTCGCTTGCCGATCACGGCTTGCCGAGGACCGGAGCACGAGCCGCGCGTCCGGAAACACGCATGCCAGCTCGCCCTGCCCGCACGGCGCACCCGTCGTGCGGAGCGGGGTGCGAACCCCCCTTTCGCCCCGGATGACCAGCACGGACCGCCCGGGGGTGGGCGGTCCACCGGACGAGAGGGAAGTCAACCCATGAGCTCGTTCCTTCGCCCGGCCGACGCGGAAGAAACGCCGCTGACGCTGCTGCCGGACCAGTCCGTCTACCGTCCCGTCTCCTCACATCTGGCCATCGCGCCGCCCGTCAGCGTCGTCATTCCGGCGATGAACGAGGCGGAAAACCTCCCGTACGTCTTCAAGACCCTGCCGGACTGGATCCACGAAGTGGTCCTGGTGGACGGGAACTCCACCGATGACACGGTCCGGGTCGCCCGCGAACTGCGGCCGGACGTCACCGTCGTACGGCAGCGCGGCAAGGGCAAGGGCGATGCGCTGATCAGCGGCTTCGCGGCCTGCACCGGCGAGATCATCGTGATGGTCGACGCGGACGGATCGGCCGACGGCGGCGAAATCGTCAGCTATGTCTCGGCGTTGGTGTCCGGTGCCGACTTCGCCAAGGGCTCACGGTTCGCCAACGGCGGCGGCACGGACGACATGACCCCGGTGCGCAAGCTCGGCAACCGGGTGCTGACCGCCGTCGTCAACGCCAAGTTCGGCGCCCGCTACACCGATCTGTGCTATGGCTACAACGCCTTCTGGCGGCGCTGCCTGGACCACATCGCCCTGGACTGCGCGGGGTTCGAGGTCGAGACGCTGATGAACATCCGGGTGGTCAAGGCCGGCCTGCGGGTGCAGGAGATCCCCAGCCACGAGTACAACCGCATCCACGGCGTCAGCAATCTCAGAGCGGTGCGCGACGGGCTGCGGGTGCTGAGGGTGATCCTCCGCGAGCGGGGCACCCGGCGGAGGCGGGTCGTGCGGCCTGCGCTGATCACGGGGGACGCGCTGTGAACCCACCGAGACCGGCGGTCGGGCCGGCGCTGCGGATCTCCGTCGTCGTCTGCGTCCACACCGAGGACCGGTGGGACGACATCCTGGCCGCGGTGGCGTCCGTGGGCGCGCAGTCCCATCCCGCGCACGAGCTGCTGCTGGTGGTGGACCACCACCAGCGGCTGCTCGACCGCCTGGAGGAGCACTTCAAGGGCGCCCACGCGGGCGCGAACACGCCGGGTGCGCCGCCGACTCCACTGCGGATCATGGCCAATTCGGGCCCCCGCGGGCTGTCCGCGGGGCGCAACACCGGCATCGCCGCGGCCGACGGCGAGGTCATCGCCTTCCTCGACGACGACGCGGTGGCCGAGCGGGACTGGCTGCGCCACTTCGCCGCGGCGTATGCGGACCCGGCGGTGATGGCGGTCGGCGGGCGCACCGAACCGGCCTGGGAGTGCGGGCGCCGGCCGGTGTGGTTCCCCGAGGAGTTCGACTGGGTGGTGGGCTGTACGTACCGCGGTCTGCCGCCGGGGAAGGTGCGGGTGCGCAATGTGCTGGGCGGCAACGCGTCCTTCCGCAGGGTGGCGTTCGACCTCGTCGGCGGGTTCGCGACCGGGATCGGCCGGGACGGTGACCGGCGGCCGCTGGGCTGCGAGGAGACCGAGCTGTGCATCCGGATCTCGCGGCTGATGCCGGAGGCGGTGCTGCTGATCGACGACCGGTCGGTCATCCACCACCGGGTGCCGGCCGCGCGGCAGCGGTTCGGCTACTTCCGCAGCCGGGCCTACGCCGAGGGGCTGTCCAAGGCGCTGGTGGCGCGGAGCGTCGGCGCGCGGGACGGGCTGGCGGCCGAGCGGCGCCATACCGCCCGGGTGCTGCCCGCCGGGGTGCTGCGCGGGGTACGGGACGCGCTGCTGGGCCGGCCCGGCGGGGCCGGCCGGGCGGGCGCCATCGTGGCCGGCACGGCGGCCGCGGCGGGCGGCTACGCGTGGGGCGCCCTGCGGGCACGCTGGAAGGGAACGTCCTTCCCCGGTACCGGAGCCGGCGGTCCCGGGGACGAGGGAACGCGCGCGGGGGCCGCGGCGCACGAAGGAGCGGCGGCATGAGCGGCCGCCCGTCCCCGGTGCCGATATTGATGTACCACGCGGTGACCGCGGCCCCGGCCCCCGCCGTACGGCAGCTGTCGGTGACCCCCGCCGCGTTCGAGGAGCAGCTGGCGGTGCTGGCCGCCGGCGGCTTCACCCCGCTGACGGCCGCCGCGCTCGCGGCGGCCTGGCGGGGCGGCGGCCCGCTGCCGGACAGACCGGTGCTGATCACCTTCGACGACGGCTACGAAGGCGTGTACCGGCACGCGCTGCCGGCCCTGGCCCGGCACGGCTTCGCGGCCACCCTCTTCGTCGCCACGGGCTGGCTGCGCGGCTCGTACGACACCGGGGGCGCGCTGGACACCATGCTCGACTGGGACCAGGTGCGGAAGCTGGCCGGGGCCGGGGTGGAGATCGGCGGGCACAGCCACCGCCATCCCCATCTGGACGACCTCGACGACGAGCGCCTGCGGCACGAGGTGCTGCGCTGCAAGGAGATCATCGCCGATGAGACCGGGGTGCCGCCGGAGTCCTTCGCGTATCCCTACGGCCACTCCAGCCGGCGGGTACGGCGGACCGTGCGCGGGGTGGGCTTCAGCCAGGCCCTCGCGGTGGGCAATACACTCGCGGCCCGCCGTCAGGGACCGTATGCGCTGACGCGGCTGACGGTGCGGCGCGATACGGGCACCGAGGAGTTCGCCCGGCTCGTCGAGGGCCGCGGGCTGCTCCGCTCCTTCGCCGGGGACCGGGTGCTCACCAAGGGGTACGCGGTCGTCCGCAGAACACGACAGGCGGTCCGGCTGTGCACGCCGGGCCGCTGACGCCGAGCCCGCCGCGGCACCCCCGCAGCGGAGGAAAGGGCAGCTGAGCCGGTGTCCGACACGACCACCAAGGCCGAGGAGCGCACAGCGCCGGAGCCACCGCGGCCGGCCGGGCGGGGCGGTGGCAGTCCGCTGTTCCGCAACGCCTATGCGCTGATGCTCAACACCGGTGTCTCCGGACTGCTGGGCCTGGGCTTCTGGCTGGTCGCGGCCCGCTACTACACAGAGTCCGCGGTCGGCCAGGGCTCGGCGGCGATCGCCGCGATGAAGCTGCTGGCGGGGCTGATGGCGCTCACCCTGACCGGTGCGCTGGCCCGCTTCATCCCGGTCGCCGGCCGCACCACGCGCCGGCTGGTACTGCGGACGTACGCGGGCAGTTCGGCCGTGGTGGCCGTCGCCGCGGCCGCCTTCCTGCTCACCCTCGACCTGTGGGGACCCTCCTACCGCTTTCTGCACGGCCCCCTGGGCGGCCTCGGCTTCGTCCTGGCCGTGGTCGCCTGGTCGCTGCTCACCCTCCAGGACGGGGTGCTGACCGGGCTGCGCAGCGCGCTGTGGGTGCCGGCCGGCAATCTCGCCTTCTCCACGGTGAAGCTGGGCCTGCTGGTGGTGTGCGCCGTCGCGATCCCCACCGCCGGGGTCTTCGTCTCCTGGGTCGCGGCGATCGCGGTCTCGGTGGTCCCGCTGGGCTGGCTGGTGTTCCGGCGGCTGATCCCCCGGCACGTACGGATGACCGAGCGCACCGCCCGGCCGCCGTCGCTGCGGGAGATGGGCCGCTTCCTGGCCGGCGACTGCACCGGATCGCTGTTCTCGCTCGCCGTGGTCTACCTCGTTCCGGTCCTGGTGGCCTCTCAGGTCAGCGCCGCGGACAACGCGTACTTCTACATCGCGACCACCATCGGCGGCACGGTCAATCTGCTCGCCCTCAACATGGGCGCCTCGCTGACCGTCGAGGGCGCGCACGATCCGGCGCGGCTCGCCCACAACACCCGGGCCGCGCTGCGGCGGATGGCCCGCATCATGCTCCCCGTCTGCCTCACGCTGTTCGTCCTCGCGCCCTGGCTCCTCGGGATCTTCGGGTCCGGTTACGCGCAGGCGGCGACGCCGCTGCTGCGCTGGTTCGCGGTGGGCGCCGTGCTGCGGGTCGTGATGGAGGTGCACTTCGCGGTGCTGCGCGCCCAGAACCGGACGGCCGGACTGGCCGCGCTGCAGGGGCTGCTGTGTGTGCTGGTGCTCGGGCTGACGCTGGTGCTGCTGCCGCGGCTGGGGCTGACCGGGGCCGGGATCGCCGAGATCTCCAGCCTGGCGGTGATCGTCGCGATCGCGCGCGTACGGCTGCGCCGGGTGCTGCGCGGGGAGGTGGTGACCGCACCGCTGACCCGGGCCCCCGCCTACGGCAGCGCTCCCGACGGCGACCTGGCGGACCTGGCGTTCCACGGGGACCTGGGGGACGGCCCCAGGACGTACGAAGAGGCCGACGGAGCGGGAACGCCGGCGCCGCGACCGCGCCACCGCGGGCGGGCCGGCCACGTGGCGGCCTGGGCCCTGCTGGCCACCGCGCTCGCCCTGTTCTGGCTGCCGCTGCGCGGCATGGGCGACTCGGACCTGGACCGGATGACCGGGCTCGGTCTGCTCTCGGTACTGCCTGCGGCGACGCTGGCCGGCGTCGTCCTGCTGGTCGGGGCGTACGCCTGGGCGCTGTGGCTGCCCGGTCCGCGCCGCACCCTGCTCTTGGCCGTGCTGCTGCTGACGGTGGCGGCCCTGCACGCGCTGCCGGCCGTCCTGGAGACCGAACCGCGGTTCCCCACGGCCTGGCAGCACCTCGGCTTCCTCGACCACCTCGACCGGACCGGCACCGCGGTACCCGACCTGGACGCCCGCTGGAGCTGGCCGGGCTTCTTCGCCGGGGTGCAGTTCCTCGCCGGGGCGTGCGGGGTCACCGACTTCACCGAGGTCCTGCGCTGGTGGCCGCTCACCATCCAACTCCTGTATCTGGCACCGGTGTTCCTCCTGCTGAAGGCGGTACGGGCGAGCTGGCGGGCGAAGTGGTGCGCGGCCTGGCTGTTCGCGCTGTGCGGCTGGGTCGGCCAGGACTACTTCTCCCCCCAGGGGTTCACCTACCTCCTCTACCTCGCGTTCGCGGCGATCCTGCTGGTGTGGTTCCGGCCGGCACAGCGCCAGGCGGGGGCCGGGCGGCGGCCGGGCGAGGCGGAGCCGCACCCGGCGGGCCGCGCCCAGCTGGCGGTGCTGCTCGGCACGCTGATCGCGCTGTTCGCGGCATCGGTGGCGGCCCACCAGCTCACCCCGTTCGTGATGCTCGGCGTGCTGACCGTGCTGGTCCTGGCCCGGCGCTCCGCCCTGCGCGGACTGCCGCTGCTGCTGGGCGTGCTGGTGGCGGCATGGGTGGGGTTCCTGGCCGAGCCGTACTGGTCGGGCCACTTCGACGAGCTGTTCGGCGGGCTCGGGGGCATCGGCGGCAATGTCTCCTCCTCGGTGACGGACCGGATCGGGGGCGGCGACCCCACCCACAAGCTGGTGCTGTACGCCCGGGTGGCGCTGGCGGGCGGGGTACTGGCACTCGCCTGCTGGGGCGTGCTGCGGCGGCGGGCGGCCGGCCTCACCGAACGCTCGCTGCTGACCTTGACCTTCGTCCCCTTCCTCGCCTTCGGAATGCAGTCGTACGGCGGCGAGATGGGGCTGCGGGTCTTCCTGTTCGCGCTGCCCGGCGCCTGTGTGCTGGCGGCGCTGGCGCTGTTCCCGCGCCCCGCGGGCACCCGGCGCGGGCTGGGGCCGGCCGCCGCCCTGCTGACGGGCCTGCTGCTGGCCGCCGGATTCCTGGTCGCCCGCTGGGGCAATGAGCCCTTCGAGCGGATCCGGCCGGGCGAGGTCGCGGCGATGGACTACGTCTATGCGCACGACCGGCCCACGGTGCGGCTGCTGTGGCTGAGCGACGACCCCGTCAACAGCGTCACCCCGGCGATGCCCTGGGGCGCCAGGGACATGGAGCGGGTGCAGTACGCACCGACCCCGGCGCCGCGCGACCCGTCCCGGGCCGGTCCGCTGATCAGCGCCCTCCGGGACGCCGGGCCGCAGTCGTATCTGATCGTCAACCACGGCCAGTCGGAGTCGCTGCGGCTGGACTCGGGCTATCCGGCAGGCTGGGAACGGCGGCTGCGGACCGCGCTGGACCGGCGCCCCGAACTCCGGCGGGTGCTGTCCAACGAGCACGCCGCGGTGTACGAGCTGACCCGGCGGCCGGCCGGCGAGGCCGCACCGCCCCGGCCCGGCCCGGCCGGCCCGAAGGTGACCTGGACGCCGTGGTCGGTGTTCGGCGCGCTGTCGCTGCTCGCGCTGGTCGTGGTGCTGGCGGCCCGCGAGATGCTCCGCGTCGCGGCGGCGCCGGGCGTGCGCCAACTGCAGTGGATGCAGGGGCTGTTCTGGTTCGCGATGCCGTTGCTGCTGGTGTTCCTGGCGTCGCTGGTGCAGCGGTTTTCGACGCTGTCGTGATCAGGAGCGGTCGATCCACCGCACCTCGTACCCGCCCAGGGTGAGCTCCCGCCCGTCCGCCGTCACCGTGCGGCGGCGGTCCGCGGTGTTCACCAGCAGCGCCGTACGGTCGTCGGCCAGCCCCCGGACCGCCGGATCGCCGGTACCGAGCTCCCGCGGCCGGGCCGTGGGCGGGAAGGCACCGGAGAACCGCGACAGCAGCTCCATCATCGGCAACTGCTCTCCCCCGTCGTCCCGTTCGGTGCTCGTCCACAGACAGCCCGGGCACGCCCCGTCCTCGCGCTCCGGGTTCCAGTAGAACCCGCTGGTGGCACCGCCCGCCGCCATCTCGATCAGCGCGGTCGCGTGTGCGGCGACCCGCCGCCGCTCGCTCCAGGCGGCCCGGTCGCCGTCGTCCGCGATCTCGACGTACCACTCCGCCCACCACAACGGCAGCCGGGTCTGCTCGCGCAGCCACCGCCCCACGTCGGCGAACTTCCGGGCGGCGGTGAACGGGCCCGGGGCGAACCGGTCGTCCTTGCTGTAGCTGGAGCCGTCGACGACCACGAAGTCCGCACCGGCCTTGTGCCGGTTCCAGTAGGCGAAGGCGTCGAGCGTCCGCCGGTCGATGCTGCCCCACGGCCCCTTGAGGTCGGACGCGTAGGTGTCGTCCCCCGGCACATAGCTGTCCATCACCAGATAGGGCCCGCCCACCTGATTGCGCGCGTCGGCCTTCTTCAGCTCCTGGTGGACGAGGTTGTACAGCCGGGTGTAACCCTCGTAGTCCCAGCGCCCCTTCGCATCGTCGAAGAACCCCTTGAACTCGTTCCAGACGACGAAGTGGCGGATGTCCGGGTAGCGGCGGGCGATCTTCCCGGCGAGGGCCGCGAAGTCCGCGTAGTGCTCCGGGACGGGGGCCTTCTCCAGGGCGTCCCAGTCGGTGTCACCGGCCGCGCCGCCCTTCATCCAGTCCGGCGAGCAGCACAGGGTCAGTACGGGCGTGCCGCCGGTGCGCCGGATCAGCGCGACCCGGCGGTCCAGGTCGGCGAAGTCATAGCGGCCCGGGCTCGGTTCGGGGTTCTGGGCGCCCCAGCCCATGATGTGCTGGTTCTGCGGCATCGGATGCGCGGACAGCAGCCGGGAAACCCGTTCCCTGGCCTGCTCGTTGCCCTGGTCCGCGCTGAACTGGGTATGGGTGAACCCCCACCCCACGACCGGCCCCGCGACCCGCGACGGCCCCCGCCCCTTGGCATCCCGGCCCCGCCGCTCCCCCGGACCGCTCCACAGGACCAGCGTCACCAACGCCAGCGCGACCACCCCGGCCACGAGCACAACGACAGTTCTCTGACGTTCAGTACCATGACGTCGCACATAGGGATATTACCGTCTTCCCATGTATTTTTCTGGCCGTTTCGCTGCGCTTCCGCTGCGCTTGGCTGCCCGCGTTTTCGGCTGTCCCGCCGTGGGGGTTGGTCGCCGTTGCGCCTGCGGCGGGCTGTTGCCGCTGCGCGGGGCGTTTTCGGCTGCGGGTGCGGCCCTCCAGACTCCGTCCTACGGCCCGCCCCCTCCCGTGGGTGGGTGGGAAGGATCCTTCTGCCGTCGTCGATGCTGCCGGACCCTCGCCGTCGTGGCTGATCACCGTTGCGGCAGGAGGGGGGCTGCGGTCTCGCGTGCCGTGGTGGTAGGGGTGGGGCCCATAACCGGGGGCGAAGCCTCCGGGCCCCGACCGACGACCCGTCGATGACCACCAAGGCGCGCCCCCACGAGGTTTCTCCCACCCCACCCACGGGAGGGGGCGGGCCGGAGGGGCAGGGTGTCCGGACGTAAAGCGAAGCGGACGGGCGCCTGCGGGCCG
>NZ_JBSFYC010000108.1:0-18426 GCF_053595675.1 Streptomyces sp. NPDC002446
GGGTGTGGGACGTAAAGCGAAGCAGTCCCACACCCCTACCCCGGAGGCCCGTCACCGGCAGCCGAACAGCCCCGCGCAGCGGCACCGCCCGCCGCAGGCGCAACGGCGAGAAGCAACCACGGCGGGAAAGCCGAAAACGTGGGCCGCAAGCCAAGCGCAGCGGAAGGGCAGCGGTTAGCGCAAAGCCTCCAGCTCCCCCCGCGTCAGCCCCGTCAGACGGGCGATCTCGGACATGTCCAGCGCCCCGCAGTCCAGCCCCCGCAGGAGATACGCGCTGAGCGCCTTGGCGGTGGCGGGCTCGTCCAGGACGTCGCCGCCGGCCTTGGCGACGTACGCCGCGAGCCGGGCCGCGGCCTTTTCGAGGCCCTCGCGGTAGAAGGCGTAGACCGCCGCGTAGCGGGTCGGCAGATGGGCCGGGTGCATGTCCCAGCCCTGGTAGTAGGCGCGGGCCAGCGAGCGGCGGACGAGGCCGTGGTGCAGCCGCCAGGCGGCGTGCACCTGGGGGGCGGCGCCGACGGGCAGGACGTTGGTCGAACCGTCGGAGAGGCGCACGCCGGTGCCCGCGGCGGCGACCTGCATCACGGCCTTGGCGTGGTCGGCCGCCGGGTGGTCGAGGGACTGGTGGGCGGCGCTGACGCCGCAGGAGGCGCTGTAGTCGAAGGTGCCGTAGTGCAGGGAGGTGGCGCGGCCCTCGGCGGCCTCGATCATGCGGGCGACGGTGGCGCGGCCGTCGGCACCCAGGATGGACTGGGTGGTCTCGATCTGGATCTCGAAGCCGAGCCGGCCGCTCTCCAGGCCACGCGCCTTCTCGAAGGCCTCCAGCAGGCGGACCATGGCGGTGACCTGCTCGGCGTAGGTCACTTTGGGGAGCGTGAGGACCAGGCCGTCGGGCAGGCCGCCGGCCTCCATCAGGCCGGTGAGGAAGATGTCGAGGGTGCGGATGCCGCGGTCGCGGACGGCCGCCTCCATGCACTTCATCCGGATGCCCATGTACGGGGCCGCCGTGCCGTCCCGGTAGGCGGCGGCGACCAGGGCGGCGGCGCGGGCCGCGGCCTCGTCCTCCTCGGCGTCGGAGCGGTTGCCGTAGCCGTCCTCGAAGTCGATCCGCAGGTCCTCGATGGGCTCGCGGGTCAGCTTGGCGCGGACGCGGTCGTGGACGTCGGCGGCGAGCTCGTCGGGGAGGTCCAGTACGGCGGCGAGCGCAGCCGCGTCGGGGGCGTGCTCGTCGAGGGCGGCGAGCGCCTGGTCGCCCCAGGAGCGCAGGGTGCCGGCGGTGAAGGCGTCGCCGGGGACGTAGACGGTGTGCACCGGCTGGCGGGTGCCGGGATCGCCGGGGTAGCGCCGGGCCAGATCCGCGTCCACCTCGGCGAGAGCGGCTCCGATTCCCTCGCGTACGGCGTCCGCGAGGCTCGTCGCCACGGTCTCCTGCTGCCCCATTCGGTACCCTCCCGGTGCTTGCGCCCGATGCCATCGGCCGAGTGATTTCCGCTTAACGGAATCAACAATCCGTAGAGCGAAGTTAACGGTGTCGGTTGAGGAGGTCAACACCCCCTCTCCCGAGGCGGCGCAGGTCACGGGCGCGCGGCCACCGCTCCGAAACCCGTGGCGCGGGCCGCCGCGAACGGTCACACTCGCGATCATGACTTGGATCGCACCCTCCATCCAGCGCAGAGAACTCCCGGCCGCGGCCGGCGAACGGGAGATGCTGCAGGGCTGGCTCGACTTCCACCGCGACACCCTGTTCGCCAAGTGCGCCGGGCTCACCGCCGAACAGCTCGCCGAGACGAGCACCCGGCCGTCCGGCCTCACCCTGCTCGGCCTGGTGCGCCACCTGGCGGATGTCGAACGCACCTGGTTCCGCAAACGCTTCGCCGGCGAGCAGATCGGCGACCACTACTTCACCCGGGAGAATCCGGACGCCGACTTCGACGACCTGGACCCGGCTGGCGCCGAGGCGAACTTCGCCGCCCTCCGCGCCGAGATCGAGGCCTGCGACAAGGCGGTGGCCGACCGCGGGCTGGACGAGACCTTCCGGCACGAGCGCACCGGGAAGACCCTCAACCTGCGCTGGATCTACGTCCATCTGATCGAGGAGTACGCACGCCACAACGGCCATGCGGATCTGCTGCGGGAGCGGATCGACGGGGCGACGGGCGATTAGTCTCTGAAGTGTCCAAGATCGAATCCGGTCGGACGGACCCGGTCGCGCCGGACGGCGTCGACCGCGTTCGACCGCTCCGTCCTCGCCTCGCAGGAGAGTCCGTGCCCGTAGTCGTCGCCACCATCAAAACCAAGCCCGGCCGCCGTGAGGACGTCCTCGCGGCGTTCCGCCGGCATGCGCCCGCCGTGCACGCCGAGCCCGGCTGTCTGCTCTACGCGGTGCACGCCGGCGACGACCGGGTCACCGTCGTCGAGAACTGGGCCGACCAGGCCTCGCTCGACGCGCACTCGGCCGGTCCGGCGCTGGAGGCGCTGGGCGCGGAGATCGCGGAGGCGCTGGCGGCGCCGCTGGATGTCGCGGTGCTGACGCCCGTACCGGTGGGCGAGCCGGGCAAGGGCCGGCTGCCGAACACCTGAGGCCGCGGGGCCGTTCCGGCCGCGGCAGCACGAGGCCCCGTACGCAGCGCGCGTACGGGGCCTCGTGCGGTTGCCGAAGCGGGCTCGGCGCCCGGCGGGCTCAGCCCTTGCGGGACTTGACCTCTTCGGTGAGGGCCGGGACGACGTCGAAGAGGTCGCCGACCACGCCGTAGTCGACCAGGTCGAAGATCGGCGCCTCGGCGTCCTTGTTGATGGCGACGATGGTCTTCGAGGTCTGCATACCGGCACGGTGCTGGATCGCGCCGGAGATGCCCGCCGCGATGTACAGCTGCGGCGAGACCGACTTGCCGGTCTGGCCGACCTGGTTGGTGTGCGGGTACCAGCCGGCGTCCACCGCGGCGCGGGAGGCACCGACGGCCGCGCCGAGCGAGTCGGCGAGCGCCTCGATGACCGGGAAGTTCTCGGCACCGTTGACGCCACGGCCACCGGAGACCACGATCGCGGCCTCGGTCAGCTCCGGACGGCCGGTCGACTCACGCGGGGTGCGCGAGACGACCTTGGTGCCCTTGGAGGAGTCGGCGATGGTCACCGCGAGCTGCTCGACCTGGCCGGCGGCCGGCGCGGCCTCCGGGGCGGCCGAGTTGGGCTTGACGGTGATGACCGGGGTGCCCTTGGTGACGCGGGACTTGGTGGTGTACGAGGCCGCGAAGACGGACTGCGTGGCCACCGGGCCCTCGTCGCCGGCCTCCAGGTCGACCGCGTCGGTGATGATGCCCGAGCCGATGCGGACCGCGAGGCGGGCGCCGATCTCCTTGCCCTCCGCGGAGGACGGCAGCAGCACGGCGGCCGGGGAGACCGCGTCGTAGGCGGCCTGCAGCGCGTCGACCTTGGGGGCGACGAGGTACTCGGTGAACTCGGGGGCGTCGGCGGCCAGCACCTTGACGGCACCGTGCTCGGCGAGGACCTTGGCGGCTTCCTCGGCGTTGGGGCCGAGGTGAACGGCTACCGGGTCGCCGATGCGGCGGGCGAGGGTGAGCAGTTCGAGGGTGGGCTTGCGGACGGCGCCGTCCACGTGGTCGACGTAGACAAGGACTTCAGCCATGGGATTGCTCTCCTGCGGGAAGAATGAGGGCGGTTGAGGGGGACGGGCCTTAAATGCTGTGCTGATCCGGGGGCTGACCCCCGGACCCCCAGCCTTAAATGAACTTCTGGCCCGCGAGGAACTCGGCGAGCTGCTTGCCGCCCTCGCCCTCGTCCGTGACGATCGTGCCCGCCGTACGGGCCGGACGCTCGGTCGCGTCCTCGACCTTGGTCCAGGAGCCCTCGAGGCCGACCTCGTCCGCGTCGATGTCCAGGTCGTCCAGGTCCAGGGACTCCACCGGCTTCTTCTTGGCGGCCATGATGCCCTTGAAGGAGGGGTAGCGCGCCTCACCCGACTGGTCGGTGACGGAGACGACGGCCGGCAGCGCGGCCTCCAGCTGCTCGCTGGCGGAGTCGCCGTCCCGGCGCCCGGTGACCTTGCCGTCGGCGACGGAGACCTCGGAGAGCTGGGTGACCTGAGGGACGTTCAGCCGCTCGGCGAGCAGCGCCGGCAGCACACCCATCGTGCCGTCGGTGGAGGCCATACCGCAGACGACCAGGTCGTAACCGGTCTTCTCGATGGCCTTGGCGAGCACGAGCGAGGTGCCGAGCGCGTCGGTGCCGTGCAGGTCGTCGTCCTCGACGTGGACGGCCTTGTCGGCGCCCATCGACAGGGCCTTGCGCAGCGCGTCGTTGGCGTCCTCGGGGCCGACGGTCAGGACCGTGATCTCCGCGTCGTCGGCGGCTTCCTTGATCTGCAGGGCCTGCTCGACGGCGTACTCGTCGAGCTCCGAGAGCAGACCGTCCACGTCGTCACGGTCGACGGTCAGGTCCTCGGCGAAGTGCCGGTCGCCGGTGGCGTCGGGCACGTACTTCACACAGACAACGATCCTCAAGCTCACGCCGGCTCTCCTACCTGCTTCGTCTCTTCAGAACTGCCTTGTGCTGGCAGCATAGGCGCCTGTTGGGGCGGCTCCCGGTTGGTTGCGGATCCCCGCGCCGACCGTCATGTTACCCACCAGTACATCCAGTCTCGTGCCCCGAATCAAGGCTGTCGAAATGTGACCTTGCCAACGGCCCTGATCGGGGAAAGACGAAGCGGCGCGGGAACCCGTCAGTCCCGCAGCGCGTTGAAGCGGCCCTGGTGGTAGAGGAGCGGACGGCCGGGCCCCGCGGGGTCGCCGACGACGGGCCGGGCGAGCACGATCCGGTGGTCGCCGGCCGGTACCCGGGCCACGACCTCGCACACCATCCAGGCCAGTACGCCGTCCAGCAGGGGGACGCCCTCGGGACCCGTACGCCACGAGGTGGCGGGGCCGAAGCGGTCGGCGCCGCTGCGCGCGAAGGTGGCGGCCAGCTCCTGCTGGTGCTCGCCGAGGATGTGGACGCCTATGTGCGCGGCCTCGGAGACGGCCGGCCAGCTGGAGGCGCCGGTGCCGATGCCGAACGAGAGCAGCGGCGGTTCGGCGGCGACGGAGGTGAGGGAGGTGGCGGTGAAACCGACCGGGCCGGAGCCGTGCGCGGTGATCACCGCGACGCCGGCGGCGTGCTGCCGGAAGACGGAGCGCAGGAGTTCGGGGGAGGCGGTGCGGGGCGTGCCGAGATCGGGCGAGGCCGTCATGGAGTTGTCCTTCTGCTGAGGTGTACGAGCCCGGGCGGAGCGGCCGGCGGCCGTACGGCTGCCGGCGCCACTGATGTCGTCGCTGCTCACACGCCCGGACAGCGGGCGCTGCAAGTCCGCAGAAGGTCGACGTGGGCGCGTCCGTAGAGAAGGGGTCCTGGCCGCATCTCGTCAGCGTGACGATCCGTGACCCAGAGCGTCAAGGGCCGCCCGGCATCTGGGAGATCAATCACGGACGGCCTGGCCCAGCGCGGCTATGACATCGGCCCTGCGGGGCTGCCCCGAGGCGCGCCGCACGATCGCGCCGTGCGCGTCGAGCACCAGCACCGTGGGGGTGCGGAGCACGTTCAGCTCCCGTACGAGATCGAGATGGGCCTCCGCGTCGATCTCGACATGGGCCACCCCCTCGACCATGCCGGCGACCTCGGCCAGGGTGCGGCGAGTGGCCCGGCAGGGCTGGCAGAAGGCGCTGGAGAACTGCAGCAGGGTGGCCCGCTCCCCCAGCTCCGCGCCGATCTGCGCGGCGCCCAGCCGCGGCACCCCGCTCCGGTCGTCACGCTTGTGCACCCTCACCCTCCCGTTGCGGCGCCGGTGCCACACGCCGAAGGCGCTCGCCGCCGCGAGCACCGCGATGCACACCATGAGTCCAGTCATCTCGGAGTGCAGCGTTCACGAGCCCGCAAACATTCCCGGTGCCGGAAGGGGGGATGGTGAGGGCATGAGTGTCGAGAGGATTGACGTACGCGGTCCGAGGTTCGGGGCGGCGCTGACGACCGTGGTACTGGCGGCCGTGCTGATCAGCGGGAGCGGCTGGCTGCTGGCCCTGCAGGCGCTGGTCTTCGCCGTCGGGGCGGCGGCGGGCGTCCAGCGCTCGCCGTACGCCTGGCTGTTCAAGGCGGCGGTGCGTCCGCGGCTGTCGCCGCCGGCCGACTTCGAGGACCCCGCCCCGCCGCGCTTCGCCCAGAGTGTGGGACTGTTCTTCGCGGTGGTGGGGCTGGTCGGCTACTTCGCGGGCCCGCAGTGGCTGGGGCTCGCGGCCACCGGGTGTGCGCTGGCCGCGGCCTTCCTCAATGCCGCTTTCGGGTACTGCCTGGGCTGCGAGATGTACCTTGTGCTGCGCAGAGCGGTGGGCTGAGCCGGTCCCCACGTGACGAGAATCTCCCGTCCGCGGCGTCCGGCACGCTGGCCGCCGCGGCCGTGATCGGGCACGATCTCCCGAAAGCCGCAGTTACGGCTGCGTAGGTTTCCGCCGGGAGAACCCTCCCCAGGCATCGGAAAAGGGGTCCTCCGGACAATGGCAGAGCTCGTCTATCCGCCCGTGATCGGCGCCGCGCGCACCGTCTTCAAGGCGCTCGATCTCAAGTTCGACATCGCGGGAACGGACCACGTTCCGCGGCGCGGCGGGGCGGTGCTGGTGAGCAATCACATCGGCTATCTGGACTTCGTCTTCGCCGGTCTGGCGGCCCGGCCGGCCAAGCGGCTGGTGCGCTTCATGGCGAAGGAGGCGGTGTTCCGGCACAAGGTGTCGGGGCCGCTGATGCGCGCGATGAAGCACATTCCGGTGGACCGCGCGCAGGGGATGCACGCCTACAAGCACGCGCTGTCCGCACTGCGTTCGGGCGAGATCATCGGTGTCTTCCCGGAGGCGACGATCTCCGAGTCGTTCACCCTGAAGAACTTCAAGTCGGGCGCGGCGCGGCTGGCCCAGGAGGCCGGCGTCCCGCTGCTGCCGATGGCGCTGTGGGGCACCCAGCGGCTGTGGACCAAGGGCCACAAGCGCGATCTGGGGCGCAACCACTTCCCGATAACCATCCGGGTCGGTGAGCCGGTGGAGGCCGATCCCGCCGAGCAGGCCGAGAAGATCACCGACCGGCTGCGGTCCCGGGTGCAGGACCTCCTGGAGGCCGCCCAGCGCGCCTACCCCGTGCGCCCCAAGGGCCCCGAGGACACCTGGTGGATCCCGGCCCACCTGGGCGGCACCGCGCCGGCACCCGGCGCATAGCCCGCCTCCCCCGCGGCTGACCGGACGGTCCCGGTCAGCCGCTCCAGGCCTCACCGACCTCGATGCGGGCGTCCGGGCAGGCCTTCTGCAGCGCCTCGGCGAGCTCGGCGCCCGCGGTCGTCAGCTCGTCGAGCGTCATGGGGGCCATCCGCTCCAGCAGGAAGAGGGCGCTGACGGAGTCCTCGGTGAGGCGGGTGCGGACG
Source organism: Streptomyces sp. NPDC002446 (assembly GCF_053595675.1). Lineage (NCBI taxonomy): Bacteria > Bacillati > Actinomycetota > Actinomycetes > Kitasatosporales > Streptomycetaceae > Streptomyces > Streptomyces sp. NPDC002446. Next base: position 7,445 of record NZ_JBSFYC010000108.1, read on the forward strand.
CCCTGGCGCCAGTTCCAGCGGCGGCAGGTGACGCCCTCCTCGTCACACCAGACGACCTCGCCGGCGTCCGGATACTCGATGACCTCGGCGCCGCCGGCCGCGGTCGCGAACGGCTCGTCCCCGGTGGCCCGTACGAGCCGCATCCCGCCCTGGATACGGTCCAGGTCCTCGCCTCCCACGGGGAGGAGATGGGCGACGCTGATGGCGTTGTAGAGGTCCACGAGGCGGTTGATGCGCGGCAGCCCGTCCGCGAGTGCGCGCTTGGCGAGCGCCTCGGCGGAGTTGCGGGTACGCGAGGGCTTGCTGCCGAAGGCGGAGTACGCGCCGCGCCAGGCGGCGATGTGCGGGTCGTCCTGCGGCGGCTGGCCGTCGAGGCGCCCGGCCAGCCGGCGCGTGGCCTCGTCCAGAAGCGCGGAGCTCGTCTCGTCACTGGGCCCGTTGGTCAGACCGCGGGCTTCGACGGCGAGGTAGCCGAATCCGGGTGCCAGGGCGCGCACCTCGTCAGAAATGTGCAGGGAGCAGGTCAGGCTGGGCATCGTGCCGTTCCTCGAAGAGGGCGGCCGCCGCCGGTCGACGGCCGTCTGGAGGCATTGGAGCACGGCCGGACGCAGTTCAGCAAACAGGACTACGCAGTCCACTCCATTGGACTGCGCCCCGTAAAGCCGTGCCCGCCGCAGGGCGAACCCCACGGCGGGCCGACGGACACCGCGGATCAGGCCGGGCGCAGCTCCTCGCGGAGGGCCGCCAGGAAGCCGTCCACGTCCTCCTCCGTCGTGTCGAACGAGCACATCCAGCGCACATCGCCGGCCTTCTCGTCCCAGAAGTAGAAGCGGTAGCGCTTCTGCAGGCGCTCGCTGACGTCGTGCGGCAGTCGCGCGAAGACCGCGTTGGACTGCACCGGGTAGAGGATCTCCACCCCGTCGAGCTTCCGCACCCCGGCCGCCAGCCGCTGCGCCATGGTGTTGGCGTGGCGGGCGTTGCGCAGCCACAGGTCCTTGGCGAGCAGCGCCTCCAGCTGGACCGAGACGAAGCGCATCTTGGAGGCCAGCTGCATGGACTGCTTGCGCAGATGCTTCATCGCACGGACCCGGTCGGGGTTGAGCACGACGACGGCCTCGCCGAAGACCGCGCCGTTCTTCGTGCCGCCGTAGGAGAGGATGTCGACGCCGACGGCGTTGGTGAAGGCCCGCATCGGGACGTCGAGGGTCGCCGCGGCGTTGGTGATCCGCGAGCCGTCCAGATGCACGACCATGCCGTGCTGATGCGCGTGGTCGCAGATCGCCCGGATCTCGTCGGGGGTGTAGACCGTGCCCAGTTCGGTGCTCTGGGCGATCGAGACGACCTGCGGCATGGCGCGGTGCTCGTCGTCCCAGCCCCACGCCTGGCGGTCGATCAGCTCGGGGGTGAGCTTGCCGTCGTCGGTCGGGACGGTCAGCAGCTTCAGCCCGCCGACCCGCTCGGGGGCGCCGCCCTCGTCGACGTTGATGTGTGCGGTCTCGGCGGCGATCACCGCGCCCCAGCGGTCGGTCACGGCCTGGAGGGCGACGACGTTGGCGCCGGTGCCGTTGAAGACCGGGAACGCCTGGGCGCGCTGCCCGAAGTGGCTGCGGAAGACGCGCTGGAGGTGTTCGGTGTAGTCGTCCTCGCCGTAGGCGATCTGGTGACCGCCGTTGGCAAGGGCCATCGCGGCCAGCACCTCCGGGTGGACGCCCGCGTAGTTGTCGCTGGCGAAGCCGCGTATCTGAGGGTCGTGGTGCTGCCGGGCGTCGGTCTTCGCTCCGGTCACGGCTCGGGGGTCAGCCACAGACGCTGTCCATTCACTTCCTGGGCGGGCCGGCTCCAGACTCCGGCGATGGCCTCGGCCAGCTCCGTGACATCCGTGAAGCCCGCGAACTTGGCGTTCGGTCGCTCGGCGCGCATCTGATCGTTGACGAGCGCCTTCACGACCAGGATGGCAGCCGCGGCGCGGGGCCCCTGCTCGCCCCCCGACTTGCGGAAGCCGTCCGCCAGGGCCAGCGTCCATGCCTCGGCGGCGGCCTTGGACGCCGCATAGGCGGCGTTGCCACCGGTGGGCTTCGACGCACCGGCCGCGCTGATCAGCACGAAACGGCCGTTACCGCTCCGCTCCAGGGGCTCCTGGAAGGCGAGGGAGGTGTGCTGCAGGGTGCGGATCAGCAGCTTGTGCAGCAGGTCCCAGTCCGCCAGGTCGGTCTCCGCGAACGTCGAGGAGCCGCGCCAGCCGCCGACGAGGTGCACCAGGCCGTCGATCCGGCCGAATTCCTTCTCCGTACGGGCCGCCCATTCACGGGTCTGCTCCAGGTCGAGGAGGTCGACGGTGTCCCCTATGACCGTGGCGCCGCCGTGCGCGTAGCGGGCCGCGTCCACGGCCTCCGCCAGCCGCTCGGGGTTGGAGTCCGAGCCGACGACCACCGCTCCTGCTTCGGCCAGCCGCAGCAGGGTGGCACGGCCGGCCGGTCCGGCCGCTCCCGCCACCGCGATGACCGCACCCTCCAGCGGCCCCTGGCCGCCCGTCGAAGTAACCATCTCCGTCGCCTCCTCGTCCTGCTCCTGGACGGCCTGTGGCCGGGTGTTCCGGTCGGTGCTCATGCCGCCGCCAGCGCGTCGCTGTGGGCCGTGATGCCCTTGGTCGAGGCGATCACGGCGCGCAGCTTCTTGGCGAGCGCCTCGTAGAACATGCTCAGCGGGAACTCGTCGGGGAGCACGTCGTCCACGAGTTTGCGCGGCGGCTGGTCCAGGTCGAGGGCGTCGGGGCCCTTGGCCCAGACCGAACCCGGGTGCGGTGCGAGGTAGGTCGAGACGAGGTCGTACGCGGCGAACCAGTGGACCAGCTTGGGCCGGTCGATGCCGTCGCGGTAGAGCTTTTCGATCTCGCCGCACAGCTGGTTGGTGACCTTGGACGCCCGCTCCCAGTCGATGTGCAAGGTGTTGTCCGTCCAGCGTACGACGTCGTGCTTGTGCAGGTACGCGAAGAGCAGCTGGCCGCCCAGGCCGTCGTAGTTGCGGACCCGGTCGCCGGAGACGGGGAACCGGAACATCCGGTCGAAGATCACCGCGTACTGCACATCGCGGGCCTGGGAGTACCCCTCGGCCTCCAGCTTCACGGCCTCCTTGAAGGCGGTGAGGTCGCAGCGCAGCTCCTCCAGGCCGTACATCCAGAACGGCTGGCGCTGCTTGATCATGAACGGGTCGAACGGCAGGTCACCGTGGCTGTGCGTGCGGTCGTGCACCATGTCCCACAGCACGAACGCCTCCTGGCAGCGCTGCTGGTCGTCGAGCATCTCGCGGATGTCCTGCGGGAGTTCGATCCCCAGCGTCTCGACGGCGGCCCGGCTGACCCGGCGGAAGCGGGCGGCCTCACGGTCGCAGAAGATGCCGCCCCAGCTGAACCGCTCGGGTGCCTCGCGCACCGCGATGGTCTCCGGGAAGAGCACGGCGGAGTGGGTGTCGTAGCCGGCCGTGAAGTCCTCGAAGGTGATGCCGAGGAAGAGGGGGTTGTCGTAACGGGTGCGCTCCAGCTCGGAGAGCCACTCGGGCCAGACCATCCGCAGGACGACGGCCTCGAAGTTGCGGTCCGGGTTGCCGTTCTGCGTGTACATGGGGAACAGCACGAGGTGCTGGAGGCCGTCGGCGCGCTGCTGGGCGGGCCGGAAGGCGAGCAGCGAGTCCAGGAAGTCCGGCACGCCGAAGCCGTCGTCGGCCCAGCGGCGCAGGTCGGCGATGAGCGCCTGGTGGTAGTCGGCGTTGTGCGGGAGCAGCGGGGCGAGCTCCTGGACGGCCGCTATCACCCGCTCGGCCTCGGCCCGGACGGCCGCGGCGCTGGGCGCGCCCTCCGCCGCCAGGTCGACCGAACCGTCCTTGGACTGCCAGGGCCGGATGGTCTCGACCGCGTCCTTGAGGAGGGCCCATGCCGGGTGGTCGACCACACGCTCTGCGGTCGCACTACCTCCCCGGACACCCACAGGCGAAAGAATTTCCGTCATGACTGCCCTCCGGCGGTAGATCGTCTTGTCAGCACACGGTAACCAGCCGAGGTTCGCTCACTCAAGTGGTCCAGCTGAAAATTATTCTGCCGCGACCCCACGCCGACGCATCTTTTTCCTGTGCGGTCCGACTTCGGCGGGACTTCCTGCCAGTGGCGGCAAGGGTTTCCGCGCTTCCTCCGGCCCGCACGGTTACCGGCGGACGCCGCGCGGGCACCCTCGGACAGCGGTATGGCATATGCCACAGGGGCGCCGTCAGCGCCGTGGGGACTCGCCCACGCCAGGGTGAGACCGGTCTGCCCCCGGATATGGCGGGTACCCGTACTGGACACACCGCGGCCGCGGCCGCAACCGCTTTATCTGCACCCGTCCCCGTTAGGCTGAACGCCATTTCGTCCCGCCGTTGCCGACGGTCGACGGCCGACACTGACGTAGAGCCGACAGCAGCACCGAGCCGACAGAAGCGAGGCAGCCTTGTCCTTTCTCACCATCGGTCACCGCGGGATCATGGGCGTGGAGCCGGAGAACACCCTGCGCTCCTTCGTACGCGCCGAGCACGAAGGCCTCGATGTCATCGAACTGGACCTGCATCTGAGCAAGGACGGCGCGCTCGTGGTCATGCACGACGCGGATGTGGACCGGACCACCGACGGTGCCGGGCCGATCGCCGAACGCACCCTCGCCGAGCTGCGTGAACTGGACGCCGGGCGGGGCGAGCGGATCCCCGTGTTCGAGGAGGTCCTGGAGGCGGTCAAGGCGCCGCTGCAGGCCGAGATCAAGGACGTGGCGGCCGCGCAGGCGCTGGCCGAGGTGATGCGGTCGCGCGATCTGACCGGCCGGGTCGACGTCATCTCCTTCCACGACGAGGCGCTGGCCGCCATCCGCACGCTGCTGCCCGGGGTGCGCACCGCCCTGGTCGGCAGCCGCTACGGCGCCGATGTCGTCGATCGCGCACAGGCCGTCGGCGCGACGATGCTCTCGCTGAACATCCGCCGGCTCACCCTCGAACTCGTCGAGCGGGCGCACGCCGCGCATCTGAAGGTCGTCGGCTGGACGGTCAACACCCACGATCAGCTCCGGCTGGCGCGCGGTCTGGGCCTGGACGGCGTGGTGACCGACCTGCCGGAGATCCGCCGGGCGGTGCGCTTCACCGCGTAGGGGCCCGCCTGCCGGGGAAATCCGCAGTTCACAGGCGCGCAACGTCCTTCCAGCATGCGGACGATTTCCCCGATGATCTCGACAGACGGCGCGGCGCACTGCCAGTCTCCCGCCATGCGCCTCGTCAACCGCCCCCTTCGCCTTGCCGCTTGTGCCACCGTCGTGCTGCTCGCCGCGGCCGTCGGCTGTGCCCCGCAGGACGAGCCCCCCGGTGGCCCGCGGGCCGCCGGGCAGGGCAAACAGAGCTGTGACCGCGGCAAACTGCCCACCGTGCGGGCCGGCAGGCTCACCGTCGGCACCGACAAGCCGGCGTACGCCCCGTGGTTCGCCGACGACGACCCGGCCAGCGGCAAGGGCTTCGAGTCGGCGGTCGCCTACGCCGTCGCCCAGCGGCTGGGCTACGCCAAGGGCGCGGTGGACTGGCAGACCGTGCCGTTCAACAACGCCTTCGCGCCCGGCGCGAAGAAGTTCGACTTCGACATCAACCAGATCTCCATCAGCACCGAGCGCAAGCGCGCCGTCGCCTTCTCCTCCGGCTACTACGACGTACGCCAGGCGGTCGTCGCGCTCAAGGGCTCCAAGGCCGCGCGCGCCAAGAGCATCGCCGACCTCAAGGACGTCAAGCTCGGCGCGCAGGTCGGCACCACCAGCCTGGACGTCGTCAACGGCACCATCCGCCCGGCCCGCCCCGCCGCGGTCTTCCAGAAGAACGACCTCGCCAAGTCCGCGCTGAAGAACGGGCAGGTGGACGCGATCGTCACCGACCTGCCGACGGCCTTCTACATCACCTCGGCGGAGGTGACGGACGCCGAGGTGGTCGGCCAGTTCCCGGTCTCCGGTGCCGCGAAGGAGCAGTTCGGGCTGGTCCTGGACAAGGAGAGCCGGATCACCGGGTGTGTGACGGCGGCGGTCGACGCGCTGCGCAAGGACGGCACGCTCGCCGCGCTGGAGAAGAAGTGGCTGAGCGACGCCGTCGACGCTCCGGTGCTCAAGTGAACGGCAGGGAAGGGGTATTGGAGAAGGGCGACGAGGTCCGGGAGCCGGACGGCGACGGGTATGCGCCCTCGCCGCGGCGGATCGAGCGGGAGCGCTTCAAGCGGGCCAGGGCCCGGCGGGCCGCCGCCGTCGCCGCGCTGAGCACGCTGGTCACCGCCGCCGTGCTCTTCCTCGTCATCACCCACTCCCCCGGCTGGCCACGCACCCGCGAGACCTTCTTCAGCGCCGAGTACGCCCGCAAGGCGCTGCCGGAGGTACTGGAGGGGCTGCTGCTGAACCTGCGGCTGCTGGTGGTGTGCGGGGCGGCGGTGCTGGTGCTCGGGCTGCTGCTGGCGGTGGCCCGGACGCTGCGCGGCCCGGTGTTCTTCCCGCTGCGCGCGCTGGCCACCGCGTACACCGACTTCTTCCGCGGACTGCCGCTGATCATCTGTCTGCTGATGGTGGTCTTCGGGGTCCCGGCGCTGCGGCTGCAGGGCGTGCCCACCGATCCGGTGGTGCTCGGCGGCTCCGCGCTGGTGCTGACGTACTCGGCGTACGTGGCCGAGGTCTTCCGGGCCGGTATCGAATCGGTGCACCCCTCGCAGCGCGCGGCGGCCCGGTCGCTGGGGCTCTCCAGCGGGCAGACACTGCGGTTCGTCGTCCTGCCGCAGGCGGTGCGCCGGGTGGTGCCGCCGCTGCTGAACGATCTGGTGTCGCTGCAGAAGGACACCGGGCTGGTCTCCATCGCGGGCGCGGTGGACGCGGTGTACGCCGCGCAGATCATCGCCGGCAAGGACTTCAACTTCACGCCGTACGTGGTCGCCGGGCTGGTCTTCGTCGCGCTGACGATTCCGATGACGCGGTTCACGGACTGGGTCACGGCCCGGATGGACCGCAGGCGCGCCCAGGGAGGCATCGTATGAGCACGGCGGAGAACACACGGAAGGCCGCGGACACCGCAGGGGGCTCCCCCGACGGCGGCCCGGTGCTGCGGCTGGAGTCCGTGCGCAAGGCTTACGGGAACGGCACGGTCGTGCTGCGCGATGTCGATCTGGAGGTCCCGCCGCACACCGTGACCGTGCTGATCGGCGCGTCGGGGTCGGGCAAGTCCACGCTGCTGCGCTGCGCGAATCTGCTGGAGGAGATCGACGACGGGGCGATCTTCCTGGACGGCGAGGACATCACCGACCCGCGGGTCGACGCGGACGCGGTGCGGCGCCGGATCGGTGTGGTCTTCCAGGCCTACAACCTCTTCCCGCACATGACCGTGCTGGACAACATCACGCTGGCGCCGCGCAGAGTGCACGGGGTACCGCGCGCCGAGGCGGAGGCGCGCGCCCGCGAGCTCCTGGAGCGGCTGGGGCTCGGCGGGCGGGCCGGGGAGTACCCGGACCGGCTCAGCGGCGGCCAGCAGCAGCGGGTCGCGATCGTGCGCGCGCTGGCCGGGCGGCCCCGGCTGCTGCTGCTCGACGAGATCACCGCGGCGCTCGACCCCGAGCTGGTCGGCGAGGTGCTGGGCGTGGTCCGCGATCTCAAGGAGAACGGCATGACCATGGTCATCGCCACCCATGAGATGGGCTTCGCGCGGGAGGTCGCCGACCAGGTGTGCTTCCTGGACGGCGGGGTGGTGCTGGAGCGCGGCACCCCCGGTCAGGTCTTCGGCGATCCGGCGCAGGACCGCACCCGGCGGTTCCTGCAGCGGATCATCGAGGCGGGGCGGCTGTAGGGCGGGCCCGGGGGCCGGCCCCGGCCGCTCAGACCAGCGGCTTGACCAGCAGCTCGAATTCCAGGTCGGCGCGCTGCGGGACGCCGAACCGCTCATCGCCGTACGGGAAGGGGCTGAGCTGCCCGGTGCGCCGGTAGCCGCGGCGCTCGTACCAGGCGATCAGCTCCTCGCGCTGCCGGATGACCGTCATCCGCATCTCCCGTGCGCCCCAGATCTCCTGGGCGGTGCGCTCGGCCTCGGCGATGATGATCTTGCCGAGGCCGCCGCCCTGGAGCTTCGGGCGCACCGCGAACATGCCGAAGTACGCGTGGTCACCGCGGTGTTCGAGCTGGCAGCAGGCGATCAGCTCGCCGTCGCGCTCGGCGATCAGCAGCCGGCCGGTCTCGTTGCGGACCACGGCGGCGACGCCCTCGGGGTCGGTGCGCTGCCCCTCCAGCAGGTCGGCCTCCGTCGTCCAGCCGGCCCGGCTCGCGTCTCCCCGGTACGCCGACTCGATGAGCTCGACGAGCCCGGGTATGTCGGCGTCGGCGGCGGTACGGAAGGTCAGCTCGCTGGTGGGCATGGTGTGCGCAGTCCTCTCGGGCCCGAGGGAGTGAGGGCCGGTGACGGCCTCGGGAGTGGCTGAACGAGGCTAACAAGAGCCGTGCGCGTCATGTCAGGGCCGTTCGCCCGGGTCTTTCGGCGGAGCTGGCGGGCCGTCGGCGTAGGGTCCTGGCATGGTGCACGTACTGAGCAGCAGGGTGCTGTTGCGGCCGTCCGACCCCGAGCGGTCCCGGGCGTTCTACGGCGAGGCGCTGGGGCTGGAGATCTACCGGGAGTTCGGTACCGGCCCCGAGCGCGGCACGGTGTACTTCCTGGGCGGCGGCTTTCTGGAGGTCTCCGGCCGCGCCACCGGGCCCGCCACGGACACCCTTCAGCTGTGGCTCCAGGTGGCGGACGCGGCGGCGGCGCACGAGGAGTTGCTGGCGCACGGGGTGGAGGTGCTGCGGCCGCCCGTACAGGAGCCCTGGGGTCTCATCGAGATGTGGATCGCCGACCCGGACGGCCACCGCATCGTGCTGACGCAGCTCCCGGCGGACCATCCGCTGCGCTACCGGCCCTGAGGGCCGCCCGTCCTCCGCTCCCCTCGCCCGCGCTCCCCTCGTGCGCCCGTGCGCTCCCGTGTGCCGGGCACCGGGCGGGCATCTAGCAGCCGATGCGTACCGGGGGCCCTGGGGAGGCGCTTCGTGCACCAACCACCGTTGGTCGGCTGGCTGCTGGTGCTGCTCTGCGCGGGCACCGGTGCGTACTGCCTGGTGCGGACGCGCAGCGGACCGGCCGCGCAGCGGGTGGCCGCGCGCGGTGAGGGGCTGATGGCGCTGGCGATGGCGGTGATGGCGCTGCCGGCGTCCGCGGTGGCGCTGCCGGTGTGGTCGTCCTGGCTGTTCACCGCGGCGTTCGGGGCGGCGGGGCTGTGGGCGCTGGTGCACCGGCATCTGCACCATGCGGTGGGTGCGTGGGCGATGGTGTACATGGCGCTGGCGATGGTCGTGCCGGCGGACGGGATGCGGCACACCGCGCCGATGGCCGGTATGGCGCACTCCGCGCCGGGCGGGGTGCCGTTGCTGACCGGGCTGTTGCTCGTCTACTACACGGTGTACGTGATCGCCGCGGGGATCCGGCTGGTCCCGGCGGCGGGTGCGGTGGCGGGGGTGCCGGGGGCGAAGGGGCCGGTGGCGGCGCTGGAGTCCGGGCCCGCCCGGATGCTGCGGGCCTGCCGGGTGGCGATGGGCATCGGCATGCTGGCGATGCTGGTGGCGCTCTGAACTGCGGCGGGTGCTCGCGCGGGCAACCTTGCGGGGCCGTCACACCTGTTCGGACCTCGCCGGAGTTCACGCCTGTTGCCGGCGTGGCGTACGTCACTTCCGATGCGTGAGCGTACCAACGAGTAGGCGCGCGCTCATAAGGTGACGGCATGATGGTCCCGATCGCGCTGATGGTTCTCGGCGCGCTGGCCGCGTCGACGGCGCCGCGGCTGATGGCCCGTTCCGACTGGCCTGACCGCGAGCCGGTGCTCGCCCTGTGGGCGTGGCAGTGCGTGGTCGCCGGTGTGCTGCTGTGCTGTGTGCTGGCCATGTCGCTGAGCGCGGCCGCCGCCTGGGAGTCCGTCCGCAGCCCGGTGTTCGGGTTCGCCCCCCGGGTCGTCGTCGAGGCCTATGCGCTCAAGGGGTACGGGCCGTGGGCCGGGGTGCTGGCGCTGCTCCTGGCGGGCGGCGGCGCCTGGACGGCCGTCGCGCTGACCCGCGAGGTGCGGGCGGCGCGGTCCCGCCGCCGGCAGCGCCGCGCCGAACTCCTGCGGCGCGCCCCCTTGCTGCCCGGCGAGAAGCCCTTCGGGGAGCGGCTTGTCGTCCTGGAGGGGGACCGCCCGGAGGCCTGGTGGCTGACCCACTCCTCGCCCCAACTGGTCATCACCACCTCGGCGTTGCGGCGACTGAAAGGCCGTCAGCTCGACGCGCTGATCGCCCACGAGCAGGGCCATGTGCGGGCGCGGCACGATCTCCTGCTGTACTGCGCCTCCGCGCTCGCGGCCGGCTTCCCGCAGATCCCGGTCTTCGCCGCGTTCCGCGACCAGGTGCACCGGCTGGTCGAGCTGGCCGCCGACGATGTGGCCTCGCGCCGCTTCGGCCGGCTGACGATCGCCCTGGCGCTGGTCGAACTCAACGAGGACCGCGGGGTGTTCGGCCCGTGCCCGGCCCAGCACGCCCAGGTCCCCCAGCGGGTGGACCGGCTGCTGTCCCCCGCACCGCGCTTCACCCCCGGGCGCCGGCTGCGGATGACCGCGGTGGCGGCGCTGGTGCCGGTGGTGCCGCTGCTGGTGACGTTCGTTCCTGGGCTGAGTGCGCTGACGTAGTCGTTGTACTTGGCTTGCCCCTCCGCTGCGCTTGGCTTGCTTCCCACGTTGTTGGCTTTCCCGCCGCGGTGGTTTGGCGCCGTTGCGCCTGCGGCGGGCGGTGTCCGCTGCGCGGGGCGTTTCGGGTGCGGTGACGGGCCTCCGCGGGTGCCCCGTCGACGGCGAGCCCCGTCTAGCGTCGGCCGGAGGAGGCACCCATGGCGAGGCGTGGATTCCCGGCCCGTGAGCCGGC
>NZ_JBSFYC010000109.1:0-17986 GCF_053595675.1 Streptomyces sp. NPDC002446
CCGCCATCTGGCACAACTGGACCGCAGGCACACCAGCCAAACGCTCACTGATCGCGTACGACCACTGAAGACATCGGACTCAATCATCTAGGGGACCTGTTCGACCACCCCGTACGGGACCGCCGCCCGAGCACCCCCCCTGAGATCGCACGGGATCAGCCCGCCCCCGTCTCCTGCCGGTTCCGGATCCCGAGCCGGCTGTGCGCGCGCCCGTACAGGAAGTAGATGACGAAGCCGGCCACCATCCAGACCGCGAACCGCAGCCAGGTCTCGGCGGGCAGATTGAGCATCAGCCACAGCGAGGCGAGTACCGACAGCGCCGGCACGACGGGGACGAACGGGGTGCGGAAGGAGCGGGGCAGGTCGGGGCGGGAGCGGCGGAGCAGCACGACGCCTACGGCGACCACGACGAACGCGAACAGCGTGCCGATGTTGACCAGCTCGGCCAGTTCGTCGATCGAGGTGAAACCGGAGACCACGGCGACGACCGCGCCCAGCGCGATGGTCGACCGGTAGGGGGTGCCGTAGCGGGGATGGGCCCGCGAGAAGACCCGCGGCAGCAGCCCGTCCCGGCTCATCGCGAAGAACACCCGGCTCTGGCCGAGCAGCAGGATCATGCAGACCGAGGTCAGGCCCACGGCGGCGCCGAAGCTGATCACCCGGGCGAAGAAGGGCTGCCCGAGGTCCTCGAAGGCGTCCGCGAGCGGGGCGTCGGTGGACAGCTTGTCGTACTTCTGCATGCCGGTGACGACCACCGACACCGCGACGTAGAGCAGGGTGCAGATGGCCAGCGAGCCGAGGATGCCGCGCGGCACATCGCGCTGCGGGTTGCGGGTCTCCTCGGCGGCGGTGGCGACGATGTCGAAGCCGATGAACGCGAAGAAGACCACCGCCGCCGCCGCGAAGATGCCCATGATGCCGAAGTTGGCCGGGGTGAAGCCGAACATCAGCTGCGCCAGCGGCGCGTCCAGTCCGCCGCCGCCCGCGCTGGGCTCGCTGGGCGGCACGAACGGGTCGTAGTTGGCACCGTTGATCAGGAAGGCGCCGGCGATGATGACGAGCAGTACGACGGTGACCTTGACCCCGACGACCACCGCCGTCACCCGCGAGGACAGCTTCATCCCGAGAACGAGGATGACGGTCAGCACCAGCACCAGGATGCAGGCGAGCAGGTCGAAGCCGAACCGTCCCTCGTGGGTGCCGGACAGGCCGGGGGGAAGGTGCAACCCGGCGCCGTCCAGCAGATGGCGGATATAGCCGGACCAGCCGACGGCGACCACCGCGCAGCCCAGGGCCAGCTCCAGGATCAGGTCCCAGCCGATGATCCAGGCCGGCAGCTCGCCCAGTGAGGCGTACGAGAAGGTGTAGGCCGATCCGGCGACCGGCACGGTGGAGGCGAACTCCGCGTAGCACAGCGCCGCCAGCGCGCAGACCACGCCCGCGGCGACGAAGGACAGCGCGACGGCGGGCCCGGCCTGCTCCTTGGCGATCTTCCCGGTGAGGACGAAGATTCCGGTGCCGATGACCACACCGACGCCGAAGACCGTCAGATCGAGCGCCGACAGGGACTTCTTGAGTGTGTGCTCCGGCTCCTCGGTGTCCAGGATCGACTGCTCCACAGTCTTCGTCCGGAACATGCCGCGCTGTCGACGTGCCTCGTGTGGTGTGCCGTGCTGTGTGCTCATGGGCGAACCTCCGCCTGGACGACCCTCGCAACTCTCCTGAACTGACCGAGTCTCTGTAATGTCAGGACACAGCCAGGTTCGGCGGGCCTCCAGGCGGCGGTGATTCACCCGATGGTGTGTGGCCGCGGGTATGCCGATGGGCCGGGCGGAACATCCGTACGGATGACCGGCCCGGCCCATCGCCGTGCTCTGCGCGATCAGTCGCGGGCGGCCTCGGCGGGCTCGGCCGCGCCCTTCGCCCCGGCGCCCCGGGGGACGTCCGAGGTGTCCGCGGCATCGTCGGCGGAGTTCTCGCCGGCCGACCGGAGCCCGGACTGGGGAAGACCATCGATCTTGGAGACCAGGCCGGTCACCTGACGGGCGATGTCCGGTGCGGTGAGCCCGATCTCCGCCATGATCTCCTTGCGGGAGGCGTGGTCGAGGAACCGCTCGGGGATGCCGAAGTCGCGCACCGGCAGGTCCACGCCGGCGTCCCGCAGCGACTGGGCGACGGCCGAACCGACGCCGCCGGTACGGGAGTTGTCCTCGACGGTGATGACCACACGGTGCTCGGCGGCCAGACCCGGCAGCGCCTCGTCGACCGGCTTGACCCAGCGCGGGTCCACGACGGTCGTCGAGATGCCCTGCTTGTCGAGGAGGTCGGCGATCTCCAGGCACATCGGGGCGAGCGCGCCGACGGAGACCAGGAGCACGTCCGGCCGGGTCACGCCCTCGGCGGGCCTGCGCAGTACGTCCATACCGCCGGCCTTGCCCACGGCCTTGACGGCGGGGCCCACGGCGCCCTTCGAGTAGCGCACGACGGTCGGGGCGTCATCGACCTCGACGGCCTCCCGCAGCTGGGCGCGGACCTGGTCGGCGTCGCGCGGCGCGGCGATCCGCAGGCCGGGCACGACCTGGAGGATCGACATGTCCCACATGCCGTTGTGCGAGGCGCCGTCGGTGCCGGTGACCCCGGCCCGGTCCAGGACGAAGGTGACGCCGCACTTGTGCAGCGCCACGTCCATCAGGACCTGGTCGAAGGCGCGGTTGAGGAAGGTGGCGTAGACGGCGAAGACGGGGTGCAGACCGCCGGTGGCCAGGCCCGCGGCGGAGACCGCGGCGTGCTGCTCGGCAATGCCGACGTCGTAGACCCGGTCCGGGAAGGCCTTGGCGAACTTGTCGAGGCCGACCGGCTGCAGCATGGCCGCCGTGATCGCGACGATGTCCTTGCGCTCCCGGCCGAGCTTGACCATCTCCTCGCCGAAGACCGAGGTCCAGTCCGCGCCGGAGGAGGCGATCGGCAGACCGGTGTCGGGGTGGATCTTGCCGACGGCGTGGAAGCGGTCCGCCTCGTCCTGCAGGGCGGGCTGGTAGCCGCGGCCCTTCTCGGTGAGGCAGTGCACGATGACCGGGCCGCCGAAGCGCTTGGCGCGCTGCAGCGCGGACTCCAGGGCCTCGATGTCGTGGCCGTCGATCGGGCCGACGTACTTCAGGCCCAGGTCCTCGAACATGCCCTGCGGGGCGATGAAGTCCTTCAGGCCCTTCTTGGCGCCGTGCAGCGTCTCGTAGAGCGGCTTGCCGACGACCGGGGTGCGCTCCAGGAGGTCCTTGCCGCGGGCCAGGAAGCGCTCGTAGCCGTCGGTGGTGCGCAGCGTGGCCAGGTGGTTGGCGAGGCCGCCGATGGTCGGCGCGTAGGAGCGCTCGTTGTCGTTGACGACGATCACCAGGGGGCGGTCCTTGGCGGCGGCGATGTTGTTCAGCGCCTCCCAGGCCATGCCGCCGGTGAGCGCGCCGTCGCCGATGACGGCCACCACGTGGTCGTTCTTCTTGAGGACCTCGTTGGCCTTGGCCAGGCCGTCGGCCCAGCCGAGGACCGTGGAGGCGTGGCTGTTCTCGATGACGTCGTGCTCGGACTCGGCCTGCGCGGGGTAGCCGGACAGGCCGCCCTTCATCTTCAGCTTGGAGAAGTCCTGACGGCCGGTGAGCAGCTTGTGGACGTAGCTCTGGTGGCCGGTGTCCCACAGGACCTTGTCCTTGGGGGACTCGAAGACACGGTGCAGGGCGATGGTCAGCTCGACCACACCGAGGTTCGGGCCGAGGTGTCCGCCGGTCTTGGAGACCGCGTCGACAAGGAAGGTACGGATCTCCCCCGCCAGCTGCTGGAGCTGCTCCGGGCCCAGTCGGTCCAGATCGCGCGGTCCCCTGATACGGGAAAGCAACGCCACCCCTGCCTCCTTGCTGTGGTCGAGCCTGCTGCTGTGATCGAGCTTGCTGCTGTGATCGAGCTTGCCGATCAGATGAGTCTAATGTCGCGCCCGCTGCGCCGACGCGCGGGCCTCGCGATGTATGTCACTCGGGTGACGACGGCTTTCGGCCGCGCGGAGCCGCGGCCCGCCGTACGCGGGTACACGCCGGGGTACACGCGCGGGCGCACGCGGACCGGCCCCCACCGGATCGTGCCGGTGGGGGCCGGTACCGTCGCACGCCGACGGCGCGGGTCAGGCGCGCCGGGCGTGTGGTCGGGTGCGCGTACGTGGGTCACATACGGCCTGGCGGCTACGTGCGTCCGCGAGACGCCGCCGCAGCCGAAGAACAACCCGGCAGCTACGTACGTCCAGCGGTCTTCTGCGTCCGCCGGGAAACCGAGTCGATCACGACCGCGGCCAGCAGCACCGCGCCGGTGATCATGTACTGGATCTCGCTGGCCATGCCGAGCAGGTTCAGGCCCTGCTGGATGGACTGGATCACCAGCATGCCCAGCAGCGCGGACCAGATCTTGCCGCGGCCGCCGAAGAGGCTGGTACCGCCGATGACGGCCGCCGCGATGACGTTCATCAGGGTGTTGCCGGAGCCCAGGTTCTTGGTGGCGCCACCGGAGAGGCTGGCGATGAACAGTCCGCCGAAGGCGGCGAGCATCCCGGAGATCGCGAAGACGCTGATCCGGATCTTGTTCACGTTGATACCGGCCCGGCGGGCCGCCTCGGCGTTGCCGCCGACCGCGAAGATCTGCCGTCCGTAGGTGGTGCGGCGCACCACGAAGTCGGCGATGACCAGCACGGCGAGGAACAGGACCAGGGCCAGCGGCAGCCCGCGGGCACCGGCCGGCTCGTTCAGGACGTAGGCGACGGCGAAGGCGAGCACCGCGACCACACCGGAGCGCAGCAGGATCTCGCTGAGCGGCCGGGAGGGCAGCACGGCGGCCTTGCGGCGCTTGCTGTCCAGCAGCAGCGATCCGGCGTACGCGAGGACCGCGACCAGTGCGAGACCGTACGCGGCGGCCTTGTCCTCGAAGTAGTAGCCGGTGAGGCTCTCCACCACACTGCCGCTCGGCGTGTTGATGGAGCCCTCCTTGCCCATCATCCAGATCTGCAGACCGCTCCAGCCGAGGAATCCGGCCAGAGTGACGACGAAGGCCGGCACGCCGATCTTGGCGAAAAAGAAACCGTGCAGGGCGCCGATGAGCACACCGGCCGTGATGGCGATCAGGACCGCGAGCCAGTCGTTGACGCCGTTGGTGACGCTGAGCACGGCCCAGACGGCCGCGCCGACGCCCGCGACCGAGCCGACGGAGAGGTCGATCTCGCCGAGCAGCAGCACGAAGACGATGCCGACGGCCATGATGCCCAGGCCGGAGGTGTAGACACCGATGTTCGCGAGGCTGTCCGCGGACAGGAAGCTGCTGTTCTTGAACTGGAAGACGATCGCGATGACGATCAGGCCGATGATGACCGGCAGCGAGCCCAGCTCACCGCCGCGCACCCGGCGCTTGAAGTCGTTGAGGTAGCCGGCCATGCCCTGCTCGCGGACGAGCAGTCGGGGGTCGACGGCGGCCGGCTGGGGGGCGTCGGCCGCGGGGGCCGCCACCTTCTCCGCCGGCTCCTTGGTCAGGTCGCTCACGCCCCGACCTCCTTCTTCACCTGGTCCGTACGCGCCTTGCGGCGGGTCACGGCGTTGTCCGAGGCGCCGGTGATCGCGGCGATGATCTCTTCGTGGGAGGTGCCCTCGACGTCGAAGACACCGTTGTTGCGGCCCAGCCGCAGCACCGCGACGCGGTCCGCGACGGCCTGCACATCGGCCATGTTGTGGCTGATGAGGATGACGCCCAGACCGCGTTCCCGCAGCCGCTCGACGAGGTCGAGGACCTGTGCGGTCTGCTCGACGCCGAGCGCGGCGGTGGGCTCGTCGAGGATGACGACCTTCGGGTCGCCGATCAGCGCACGGGCGATGGCGACGACCTGCCGCTGGCCGCCGGAGAGCGCGGCGACCGGGATGCGGACGCTGGGGATGCGGATGGACAGGGTGTCCAGCAGCTCCTTGGCGCGCTTCTCCATGGCGATCTCGTCGAGGACACCGGCGGTGCGGGTCTCGTTGCCGAGGAAGAGGTTGGCGACGACATCGAGGTTGTCGCAGAGCGCGAGGTCCTGGTAGACGGTGGCGACGCCGAGCTCCTGGGCGTCGTGCGGCTTGCTGATGCGTACCGCCTCGCCCTCCCATTCGATGGCGCCGTCGTCGACCGGGTGGACGCCGGAGATGGTCTTGACCAGGGTTGACTTGCCGGCGCCGTTGTCGCCCACGAGGGCGACCACCTCACCGGGGTGGATCTCCAGGGTGACGTCCGTGAGTGCTTGGACGGCGCCGAACCGCTTGGAGACTCCGCGCAACGCCAGCACAGGCGTAGCGGACACGTGAATCATCTCCTTCGCCGCCGCGACAACGGCGGGGATGGTGGTGCGAAGAGCGGGGGCTCTGCGAGTGGGGGTGGGTGGGGGTACGGTCCCGCGCCCGCGCCTGGGACAGGTCGGCGCGGGCGGGGGAACCGGTACGCCCGGGGGCCGGTGGCCCTGTGCGGAGGGCCGGTGGCCGGGGGCCGGGGGCGGAAGGCCTTCGGCCGGGGGCGGAAGGCCGTGGCCTTACTTGATGCCGGCCGTCTCGCAGGCCTTCTTGGCGTCGCCGGTGCAGAGCTGGCTCGCCTTGTAGACCTTGTCCTTGATGATCGTGGACGCGATGTTGTCCTTGGTCACGATCTGCGCGTCGTAGAGCTTCGCCGGGATGCCCTTGACCTCGCCGCTGAGGCTGTCGACCTTGGCGTCCGTCAGGGAGTCGATCTTCTCGCCCTTGAGCAGCTTGACGGCGATCTCGGCCGTGGAGTCGGCCTGCGGCTTGATCTGCTTGTAGATCGTGAACGCCTGGTCGCCCTTGAGGATCCGCTGCAGGCCCGCGAGCTCGGCGTCCTGGCCGCCGACCGGGACCTTGACGTCCTTCTGCTTGAGGGCGGTGATGATGCCGCCGGCCATGCCGTCGTTGCCGGAGTAGACGCCCTGGAAGCCGTCCTTGCCGAGCGAGTCGAGGGCCGCGTTCATCTTCTTGTTGGCCTCGTCCGGCGACCAGTCCGGGATGTCCTGCTCGTAGGCGACCTTCTTGACCTTCTTGTCGAGGACGCTGTGGGCGCCCTTCTTGAAGAACGGCATGTTCGGGTCGGTCGGCGAACCGTTGATCATGACGACATTGCTGTCCTTGGCCTTGTCGCCGAGCGCCTTGACCAGCGCCTCGCCCTGGAGGCGGCCGATCTTCTCGTTGTCGTAGGAGACATACGCGGAGATTTCACCCTCGGCCAGCCGGTCGTACGCGACGACCTTGACGCCCTTCTTGGCGGCCTGGTTCACCCAGGACTTGGTGGCCTTGTAGTCGACCGCGTCCAGAATGATCACCTTCACACCCTGGGTGATCAGCGCGTCGAACTGCTTCTTCTGGGCCTCGGTCTCCTGCGCCGCGTTGTTGTACCTCACCGTGCAGTCGCTGCACAGCTCCTTGATCTTCGCCTCGATGAGCGGGCGGTCGAAGGTCTCGTAACGCGTGGTCTTGTTCTCCGGCAGCAGCAGACCGATGGTCTTGTTGTCGCCACCGCCGCCCTTGGCGCCGTCACCGGCCTTGCCGCAGGCGGCCACGGAGAGCGCCATCGATACGGCGGCGGTTCCTATGACGACGCGACGCGTCCAAACGTTCATTGGGGTTGCCTCCCTGACGAGGCCGCGTCGTTGCGGCCGAGGTGGCTGGAAGTCAACTCGGCCGTCAGCCGACCGTCAAGAAGTAAATCCTTAACGAGATGGCAACGGTGCCATGCGTTAGCTGTGTGAACTCAGCGCGCTCACGCTATGGCGGGTGCGTCCACACTCTGCACGCCGTCGAGCAGGGTCGAATCGCCCATCTCGCTCAGCACCAGCGCCAGGGCGCCCAGCACTTCCGCGCGGCCCCCGAGCGTGCCGGGGACGATGCCCAACTGCCGTGCCGCGCTGGGGATCGCGTACCGCGACACCGACTCGCGGATCGGCGCGAGCACCAGCTCACCGGCCTCGGCGAGGTCACCGCCGAGCACCACCCGGCTGGGATTGAGCAGATTGCACAGGTTCGCCACACCACTGCCGATATGGCGCCCTACGTCCGCGATCACCCGCCGGCACCCCGGGTCCCCCTCGCGGGCCAGCTGCACCACGCGCGGCATGGTCAGGTCGGGGCCGTGGCTCGGCTGCAGCAGCGGCAGGACGTACCGGGCCGCGGTGAAGGTCTCCAGGCAGCCGCGGTTGCCGCAGCGGCACACCGGGCCGGACTCGTCCAGCGTGATGTGCCCGATCTCGCCCGCGGTGCCGCCCGGCCCGCGGTAGATCTGCCCGCTGATCACCAGGCCCGCGCCGACACCACTGGCGACCTTGATGTACGCCAGGTCGGCGGCCCCGCGGCCGCCGCCCCACACCAGCTCGCCCAGCGCGCCGAGGTTGGCGTCGTTGTCGACGTAGACCGGCACGCCGAGGCGCCCGGAGAGCTCCTGGCTGGGGTTCGTCCCGGACCAGCCCGGCAGGATCGCGGTCGAGCCCAGCGTCCCCGACTCGACGTCGATGGGTCCCGGCACGCCCAGGCCGACGCCGATGACCTTGTCCGGCCCGATCCCGGTCGCCTCGATCAGCCGGTTGACCAGCCGTTCCGCCCGGTCGAAGCCCTCGGCGGCGGAGGCGTCCACATCGATCGGCTCGGCCTCCTCGGCGAGCACCTGGTGGGCCAGGTTGCCGACCGCCACCCGCAGGTGGGAGTGCCCGAAATCGACCCCTACGACGATGCCCGCGTCGCCGGACAGCGAGACGCTGCGCGCCCGCCGCCCGCCCGCCGAGGTGGGGGTCACCTCGACGGTCCCGCCGTCCTTCAGTTCCCGGACGATGTTGGAGACGGTGGCCGCGGACAGCCCTGTGCTCCGGGCGATCTCCGCCTGCGTCAGTGAGCCCGCCATACGCACCGCGCGCACGACCCGCTCCAGATTGGCCCGGTGCAAAGAGGACTGCGACCCCGGAGTCTCCATCGACTCATCCACTCCTGTCTCGGGCCGGGGGTACCGCCCAGCACAGCTGGGCAGGGCACGACCGCCCGCCGGCCGCACCCACGCCTTCGGGGGGCAGCACTCGATTCAACATGTGAACTCTAAGCAGAACGCCCGCCGGGAAGTCTCGTCAAGACGTTGCGCCCGGCATGATCGGGCGGAGGCTCATATGTGCGGCGCCCGGCCGCCCCGGGCGCGCCTCCTCGGCGGCACCCCGGGGGCCGGGCGCATACGGGGTACTACTTGATCGCCCCGGCCGTCAGCCCGGCCTGCACCTGGCGCTGGAAGATGAAGTACACCAGCAGCACCGGCAGCATCGCGATCATCATGCCGGCCATCAGCCCGCCCCAGTCGCCCTCATAGCCCTGCTGCAGCGCGATGTTGGCCAGACCCTGGGTCAACACGTACTTGTCCTCGTCCTGGTTGAGGACCATCGGCAGCAGGTACTGGTTCCACTGCCCCAGGAAGTTGAAGATCCCGATGCTGATCAGGCCGGGCTTGGCCATCGGCAGCATCACCTGGAAGAACGTCCTGACGTGCGAGGCGCCGTCGATCATCGCCGCCTCCGCCACCGACGTCGGCAGGGTGCGGAAGAAGGACGTCATGAAGAAGACGGTGAACGGCAGCGAATAGGCGATATAAACCGCGATCAGACCTTGGTACGTCGCCAGCAGCGGAATTCCGGGGAAGTCCCGCATCACGAAGAACAGCGGGATGACCAGCATGAACACCGGGAAGGACATACCGGCCACGAAAAGGTAGTAAATGAGGCGGTTCCCGGGGAAGGTGAAACGTGCCAGGACATAGCCGGCCATGGAGCCGAGGACCATCGTCCCGATGACCGAACCGCCCACCACGACAAGGGTGTTGAGGAAGAACTTGCCGATGCTGGCCTTGTTCCAGGCGTTGGCCCAGTTCTCGAAGTGCAGTACGTCGGGCAGCGACCAGGGCGTGGTGAGAATGTCGCCGCTGCTCTTGAAGGAGCTCCACAGCACCCACAGCAGCGGCATGCCGACCATGAGCGCCCATACGATCAGCATGCCGTGCGAGAAGACATTGAGTACGCCGCCCTCGGCGCCCCCGCGCGACTTCCTGGCGCTCCGGCCGCCCTCGGCCCGCCGTCCGGCCGTCGCCGGCAGCTTCTCCACCGCGTCGGTTTCCGTCGTCATACGCCCTGCCCCTAGAACTCGATCCGCTCACGCCGCGCGAAGCGCATCGTGAGGACGGCGAACAACAGCGTGACGATGAGCATGGCGACACCCATCGCCGCCGCGTAGCCGAACTGGCTGTCACGGAAAGCGGTTTGGTACAGCCGGAGCGGTACGACATCGGTCGCGCCGTCCGGGCCGCCCATGTTGACCGACATGATCTGCACCAGCGCGAAGGCGTCCATCGCGATGATGCCCATATAGACCCAGCCCGTTTGCACCGTGTCCCACAGCAGCGGAAGGGTGATGCGGAAGAAGGTGTGCATACGGCCGGCGCCGTCCAGCAGCGAGGCCTCGTAGATCTCCCGCGGAATGGAGGCCATGGCGGCGGAGAAGAGCACGACGTAGAAGCCGACGTTCGCCCAGACCATCACCACCATGATGCAGGCGAGGGCGATACTGCGCTCACCGAGCCAGGAGCTCTGCAGCGATTCCAGACCGACCGCGCCGAGCAGCGAGTTGAGCATGCCGTCGTGCGGATCCGGATTGTAGATGTTGAACCAGATCACCGAGATGATGGTGATCGAGATGACCTGCGGGAAGAAGTAGACGAACTTGTAGAACGGCGCACCGCGGACACCGGTGATGACCGCTCCGCGCCGGGCCCGGCCGCCGACGTTGAGCATGAAGGCGAAGAACAGCCCCAGCGCCAGCGTGGCGATCGGCACCAGCACCAGCATGATGACGTTGTGGCCCAGCGCATTCCAGAACTCGTCGCTGTGCAGCAGCTTGTCGTAGTTGTCCAGACCGATGCTCTTGGCGGCGCCGCGCAGGCCGCTCCATTCCGTGGTCGAGATCTGGAATGCCTGGACGAACGGCGAGATCACAAAGATCGCGTAGATCAGCAGAGGCAGGGCCAGGAACCCCACGATGAATCGGTACTTGCCGTGTTGCATGCGCTCCCCGGCCCTCCCTCGTCAGCAGTGCGGCGGTGTGCTCAGGACTCAGGCCTCGCGGCGGAACTTGGTGACGGAATCGTCCTTGGCGAATTCATCCGCGTACTGCTGCGCCTTCTTGATCCACTCCGTGGCCTTCAGTTCACCGGTCAGCAGCCGGCTGGTGAGCCCGCCGAGCTTCTCGTCGGTCAGCTTCGGGTACCACTCCTGAAGCTGGATCATCAGCAGGTTCTCGCCCCCCTTCTTGACGACCTCGGCGGCCGAGGAGAGCCCCGGCGAGAGCTGCATGCCGTCGGTCGCGCCCTGGACCGAGGTGAGCGACTTGACCTTCGTCGCGAAGTTCTGTGCGTGCTTCTTCGACAGCAGAATGCGCAGCAGCTCCATTCCGCCGATCGGATTCTGCCCGCCCTTGGCCACGATGAACGGCTCACTCGGCTCGGCGCGTACCGTGCCGTGCGGCAGTTTGTCGCCGCTGCCGCCGTTGAAGAGCGGGCCGACGGCCATGCCGAAGTCCTTCGGGGTGGTCGGCGAGGCCTCGTTCTCCACCCAGGAGCCGTTGGGGATGAAGACGGCCTTTCCGCGCGTCCAGGCGGTCTGTGCCTGAATGTGCGTCAGACCCTGGCTGCCTTCGAGGAAGTAGCCCTTGGCGGCGAGTTCCTCGTAGTGCTCGACGACCTGCTTGACCGCGTCGTTCGACGTCCAAGCCTTGGGCTCCAGATTGTCGATGGCGATCCACTTGTCGAGCCCGCCGACCTTGGCGATCTGCGCGAACATATTGAAGTGGACGTAGTACGGATACTTTCCCGGGTACGTCCAGGGCGCCAGGTTCGCCTTCTTGATCTCGGCGCAGAGCTTGATCATGTCGTCGAACGAGGTCGGGTACTCCCAGCCTCTGTCCTTCAGCAGCTTGCTGGAATACCACGTGCCGTAGACCGTGAACGCGTAGTAGAGGACATCGAAGGTGTCCTTGTGCTTGCCCTTTTCCAGGGTGCTGGGGTAAAGCGTGTCCCGGACCTTCTTCTTCGGGTCGTCCAGCGAAGGCGCGTCGAGCAGCGTCGTCAGATCCTGCAACTGCCCCTGCGAGGACAGCTTGTTCATATCCAGATGGTCGGATCCGGAGTTGTCGATGACGTCCGGGGGATTGCCGCCGGCGAAGCGCGGCTGCAGCTTCGGTCCGACCTGCTGGGTTCCGGTGTGTTTCACCGTGACGCCATAGGTCTTGTGGTAGTCGGCCTCGGCGTCCTTGGCGTACTGGTCGCCCAGCCCGCCCTTGAAGATGAACGCCTCCATCGGCACGCCCTTCTTCACGCCGAGGGGGTTCTTCGCCGAGGTCTCGCCCTTGTTCTTGGTGGCGTTGTCCGTGTCCCCGCCGCCGCCTCCGGTGGCGCACGCCGAAAGGGTTCCCATGGCCGGTACGGCGATGATTCCCAGGGCTGCGGCTCGTTTGACCAGATCGCGACGGTTGAATTCTGAGGTGGATCCCATGCTCAAGTCCTCGCCTTCTTCAGGACTCAGGCGGTGTACCGGAGCCACCCCGGCACCGCGGGTCAGATGAAGCTGAGTTGTACGGGATGTGCACCGGGCGCGCTAGAGAAATGCGGGGAAGTCATCCGTTCCCCGCCTTCCCCCCGGTTGCCCACGGCCTTGGTCGTACGGCCGGTCGGACGCCGACAGGTATAGTCCACTTCCGGCCGAAGGGGCAAGATCGAATGCAGGGTTGGGCAGGAGTCTTTCCCTAGTTGAGACCTCCCCGGCATGCGCCGGATCCTTTCGCCGTCACCCCTCCGGATCACCCGGGGACACGGCCGGCCCATCGATCGCTGCGGCACCCTTGACACCAAAGTCCCCACGCACCTTACTTATCTCTGTTTGTCGTGGCGCCATTCAACTGACAACGATGTCAATCTCCTTGAGAGAGGGCTCGCGTGCGGCTCGGACACCGGCACCGTCATCCGCGGGGGATCGCCCGCCCCGTCGCCCTTGTGGCGGCGGCTCTGCTCGTCATCACCGCCCACGGCCCGGCACAGGCCGCGCCGCCCGCAAAGCCGCGGGGAGCACCGGAGTTCGGCTCCTCCTTCGAAGCCGGGGACCCGCGGCCGGACTGGACCGACACCGTCGAGACCGGCCCCGACGGAGAGCCCCGGACCTCCGGCGTCACCCCGGGGACCGCCCCGGCGGCCCCCGGCATGAGCACCGGGACCGGCACCGGCCCGGCCGACTCCCCCACCGCCAAGGCGCACGCCGGCTTCTCGGGCGGGCATGCACTGCGCTACTCCGGCACCCACACCGCCGGCGGCCGCGGCTACTCGTACAACAAGATCTTCGATGTCGATACGCCGGTCACCGCGGCAACCTCGCTCTCGTACAAGGTCTTCCCGGAGCTGGCCGGCACCGACCTGTCCTACCCCGCGACCCATGTCGCCGTCGATCTGGCCTTCACCGACGGCAGCTACCTCAGCGAGCTGGGCGCCGTCGACCAGCACGGCGCGCCGCTGACCCCGCAGGGCCAGGCCGCCGCCAAGACGCTCTACGTCAACCAGTGGAACCACCGCGAGTCGCGGATCGGCGCGGTCGCCGCCGGCAAGACCGTCGACCGGATCCTGGTCGCCTACGACGCACCCCGGGCGCCGCGCACCGCACCGGCCTTCCGCGGCTGGGTCGACGATCTCACCCTCGGCCCCAAGGCCCCGGACAAGCCGCTCGCGCACCTCTCCGACTACGCCGTCACCACCCGCGGCACCCTCTCCAGCGGCAGCTTCTCGCGCGGCAACACCTTCCCCGCCACGGCCGTGCCCAACGGTTTCAATTTCTGGACGCCGGTCACCAACGCGGGGTCCTCCGACTGGCTCTACGAATACGCGCGCAGGAACAACGCCGACAACCTCCCCACCCTCCAGGCCTTCGGCGCCAGCCATGAACCCAGCCCCTGGATGGGCGACCGGCAGACCTTCCAGGTCATGCCGTCCGTCGCGGCCGGCACCCCGGACGCCTCGCGCACCGGCCGCGCGCTGCCGTTCCACCACGCCAACGAGACCGCGCGGCCGCACTACTACGGCGTGACCTTCGACAACGGCCTCAAGGCGGAGATCACCCCGACCGACCACGCCGCGCTGATGCGCTTCACCTTCCCGGGCAACGACGCGAGCCTGATCTTCGACAACGTCAACAACAAGGGCGGCCTGAGCCTGGACACCGAGCGCGGCGTCGTCACCGGCTTCTCGGACGTCCGCAGCGGGCTGTCCGTCGGCGCCACCCGGCTCTTCGTCTACGGCGTCTTCGACGCACCGGTCACCGGCGGCGGCAGACTGCCCGGCGGGGGAGGCAGGGACGTCACCGGCTACCTCCGCTTCCGGCCCGGCGACGACTGCACCGTGACCATGCGGATCGCCACCTCCCTGATCAGCGTGGACCAGGCGAAGGCGAACCTCTCCCGCGAGATCCCGGCCGGGACGGCCTTCCGCGACGTCAAGGACCGGGCGCAGTCGCAGTGGGACGATCTGCTGGGCCGTATCGAGGTGGAGGGCGCGAGCCGCGACCGGCTCACCACCCTCTACTCCAGCCTCTACCGCCTCTACCTGTACCCCAACTCCGGCTTCGAGAAGGTCGGTTCGCGCACCCGCTACGCCTCCCCCTTCTCGCCGCAGACCGGCCCCGACACCCCCACCCACACCGGCTCGAAGATCGTCGACGGTGAGGTCTACGTCAACAACGGCTTCTGGGACACCTACCGCACCACTTGGCCCGCCTACTCGCTGCTCACCCCGAAACGCGCCGGGAGAATGGTCGACGGCTTCGTCCAGCAGTACAAGGACGGCGGCTGGATCTCCCGCTGGTCCTCGCCCGGTTACGCGGATCTGATGACCGGTACGAGTTCCGATGTGGCCTTCGCCGACGCCTACGTCAAGGGCGTGAAATTCGATGCGGAGGCCGCCTATGCCGCGGCCGTCAAGAACGCCACCGTCGCCCCGCCGAGTCCGGGAGTCGGCCGCAAGGGCATGGACACCTCCCCCTTCCGCGGCTATACGAGCACCGACACCCGCGAGGGAATGTCCTGGGCGCTGGAGGGCTATCTCAACGACTTCGGCATCGCCCGTATGGGCCGGGCGCTGTACGAGAAGACGCACAAGCAGCGCTACAAGGAGGAGTCGGCGTACTTCTTCCAGCGCGCCCGGAATTACGTGCACCTCTTCGACGACCAGGTCGGCTTCTTCCAGGGCAAGGACGCGAGGGGAAACTGGCGCCTTCCGCCGGACCGGTTCGACCCCCGCGTCTGGGGCCACGACTACACGGAGACCAACGCCTGGACCTTCGCCTTCACCGCGCCCCAGGACACCCGGGGGCTGGCCAACCTCTACGGCGGCCGCTCGGCGCTGGCCGAGAAGCTGGACGCCTACTTCTCCACCCCGGAAACCGCCGCCAAGGAATTCGCCGGTTCCTACGGCGATGTCATCCATGAAATGACCGAGGCCCGCGACACCCGTATGGGGATGTACGGGCACAGCAATCAGCCCGCGCACCACATCGCGTACACCTACGACGCGGCCGGCCAGCCGTGGAAGGCCCAGAAGAGGGTCCGTGAGGCGCTCTCCCGGCTCTACCTCGGCAGTGAGATCGGCCAGGGATATCCGGGCGACGAGGACAACGGAGAGATGTCCGCGTGGTACGTCTTCAGCGCGCTGGGCTTCTATCCGCTGGTGATGGGGCAGGGCGAGTACGCGGTGGGTTCACCGCTGTTCACCAAGGCCACGATCCATCTGGAGAACGGCCGCGACCTCACCGTCAAGGCCCCCCGTAACAGCGCGCGCAACATCTATGTGCAGAACCTCCGGGTCAATGGAAAGCGCTGGAATTCCACCGCTCTGCCGCATCGGCTGCTCGCCCGCGGCGGCACCCTGGACTTCACCATGGGCGACCGGCCGTCGCGTTGGGGCACCGGCCCGCACGCCGCCCCGACCTCCCTCACCAAGGACGACAAGGTGCCCGCTCCCTGGGCGGATCAGACCGACCCGGCCGCCGGCCCGCTCTACGACGACACCTCCGACACCGCGGCCTCGTTCACCACCGCCCGGACCGGGACGGCACGGCCCACCAGGGTCACGTCGTACACCCTGACCTCGGCGGACCGCACCACCGCGCCCGCCCGTTGGACGCTGGAGGGCTCCGCGGACGGCAGCCACTGGACGCCGCTCGACCGGCGCTGGGGCGAGTCGTTCGCCTGGGACCGCCAGACCCGCGTCTTCGGCATCGACCGGCCGGGCAGCTACCGGCACTACCGGCTGGTGTCCGACGGCACCGCGACACTCGCCGAGATCGAGTTGCTCGGGCCGCCCGCAGGCGGCTGACCCGCGTAGCGGCCGTCCGGCCGCCGGAACGCGGAACGGGCCGCACCCCCTCGCTCCGAGGGAGTGCGGCCCGCTGTGCGCCGTGCGGGACCTACTTGCGGCTGTACTTACTTACGGATGAGCGACCGCAGCACGTACTGCATGATGCCGCCGTTGCGGTAGTAGTCCGCCTCGCCGGGGGTGTCGATGCGGACCTTGGCGTCGAACTCCACGTCGCCGGCCTTGACCTTCACCGTCTCGGGGATGCCGCCGTCGTTCAGGGCGGTGATGCCGGTGATGGAGAAGGTCTCCTCGCCGGTCAGGCCCAGGGACAGGGCGGAGGCGCCCTCGGGGAACTGGAGCGGGAGCACGCCCATGCCGATGAGGTTCGAGCGGTGGATGCGCTCGTAGGACTCGGCGATGACGGCCTTGACGCCGAGCAGCGCGGTGCCCTTGGCGGCCCAGTCGCGGGACGAGCCGGAGCCGTACTCCTTGCCGGCCAGGATGACCAGCGGGATGCCGGCGGCCTGGTAGTTCTGCGAGGCGTCGTAGATGAACGAGACCGGACCGTCGGCCTGGGTGAAGTCGCGGGTGAAGCCGCCCTCGGTGCCCGGCGCGATCTGGTTGCGCAGGCGGATGTTGGCGAAGGTGCCGCGGATCATGACCTCGTGGTTGCCACGGCGCGAGCCGTAGGAGTTGAAGTCGCGACGCTCGACGCCGTGCTCGGTGAGGTACTTGCCGGCCGGGGTGTCGGCCTTGATCGCACCGGCCGGGGAGATGTGGTCGGTGGTGACCGAGTCGCCCAGCTTCGCCAGCACGCGGGCGCCGGCGATGTCCTCGACCGGGGTGGTCTCCATCGTCATGCCCTCGAAGTACGGGGGCTTGCGGACGTAGGTGGACTCGGCGTCCCACTCGAAGGTGTTGCCGGTCGGGATCGGCAGCGCCTGCCACTGGGCGTCACCGGCGAAGACGTCCTGGTAGGACTTGTTGAACATGTCCTCGCCGATGGCGTTGGCCACGACGTCGTTGACCTCGGCCTCGGAGGGCCAGATGTCCTTGAGGAAGACCGGGTTGCCCTCGGTGTCGTTGCCGATGGCGTCCTCGGTGATGTTCACCTTCATGGAGCCGGCGATGGCGTACGCGACGACCAGCGGCGGGGACGCCAGGTAGTTCATCTTGACGTCGGGGTTGATCCGGCCCTCGAAGTTACGGTTGCCAGAGAGCACCGAGGTGACGGCGAGATCGGCCTCGTTGACGGCCTTGGAGACCTCTTCGTCCAGCGGGCCGGAGTTGCCGATGCAGGTGGTGCAGCCGTAGCCGACGAGGTTGAAGCCCAGCTTGTCCAGGTACGGGGTCAGGCCGGCCTTGTCGAAGTAGTCGGTGACGACCTTGGAGCCCGGGGCCAGGGTGGTCTTGACCCACGGCTTGCGGGTCAGGCCCTTCTCGACCCGAGGGCAAGCCGGATGAACACCGCCGCATCCTGCGGGCGCACCTCCCCATGGACGCCGACCAGCTCCAGCAAGGCCCCAGCGGC
>NZ_JBSFYC010000110.1:0-17627 GCF_053595675.1 Streptomyces sp. NPDC002446
CCGCGGTCGCGAAGCTCACGGCGCCGAAAGGGAGGTCGTTGTCGCGGCCGGGGGCGGCGAAGGACATGTTGATCAGCCCGGCCAGCACGCTGAGCGCCAGCGCCTCGGCCGCGATGCGGGGGCGGACCCGTAGCGCGAGGAGGAACAGCACGAGGGTGTGCAGCATGATCCCCGCGATGCTCCACGGCCACTGCACGTTGTCGGTGACGACAACCGCCGAGGCCAGCGCGGTCAGGAAGAGCGTGATCGTCGACAGCCACCAGGCGAGAACCGGGCGGGTCATGGCGAGAACGGCGGCAGCCGTCTGGAGCACCAGGAGCAGCAGTACCCGCGTCGGGAGCGTCTCGTCCGGGTGCTGATCGCCGCCGAGCACGTCCTGGTACGCATTGGCGTTGAGCAGCAACATGAGCACCGAGAACAGCACCACATGGACGTGCGGCAGCCACGCCAGCCAGCGCATGCGCGGCAGCGGGTCCCGCGCCACGGTCCACAGATCCGCGCGCAGCGTGCGCAGCGCCACCAGGAGTACGGCCGGCAGCCGCCGTCCCCCGCTTGCCCCGTCCCCCTCGTTCACAAGATCCACTCTAGCCACGCCCCGTGGCGACCGGAACAGAGCGCCGCTTCCGCACGACCCGGCTGCCACCACGGCCCGCCCGCCGCCCCTGTTCGTACGTACCGAACGCGGCCCAGCACACCAGCAGCGCCACCGCGAACACCGGCAGCCAGCCCAGCCGGGCCAGCACCCACCCCGGGCCGTCGGGCACGGTGTGCAGACCGGCCAACGGCCCGCCCGCCAGCAGACCGACCGCCGTCACCGCCATCATCGCGGTCTGATGCCAGAGGAACACCGTCATCGCCGAGAGGTTCAGCAGCGCCACCGCGGCCCACACGGCGGGACGTCGCAGCGCCCGGCGCAGCGGACCGCGCAACAGCAGCGCCGCCCCGCACTGCGCGAGACCGAAGCAGACGGCGGCCAGGGTGGGCGGGTTGAGATTGGACATCCCGGCGCCCGGCACCCCGACCATGGCCGCCGGATAGCCGCCCCACAGCACGAGCGCCGCGGTGGCGGCGGTGCCCCCGGCCAGCAGCACCCAGCCGCTCCTGCGGCCCCGCAGCCCGCCCCTCGCCCAGGACGCACCCAGGCAGTACGGGACCAGCCACCCGGCCACCACATTGGTCCAGCCGAGCCAGGCCGGCCCGCCCAGGCCGAACCGGATCAGATCGACATGCAGAACGACGGCGAGCGGCCACAGCGGGTGCAGCCTGGCCACCAGCGGCGTCGCCGTCGTCAGCACGGCGAAGACCAGCAGGAACCAGAGCGGGGACAGCACCAGCTTCGCCAGCGTCCGTACCGTCTCCAGCCCGACCCCGGACGCCAGCAGCGCCGCGGCCACCCCGCTCCAGACCACCAGCACCGCCGCAACCGGCCGGAACAGCCGCGCCATCCGGACGCCGAGCCACTGCCGGTAGGTCCCGCCCCGGGCCCGCGCGGCGGCGTAACCGCGCGCCCCCGTCTGCCCGCCCACCAGGAAGAAGACCGCCAGGGTCTGGAAGACCCAGGAGACCGGGGCGAGTTGGGGCAGGTAGTGCAGCGGGCTGGCGCCGTGCACGGAGCCGCTGTCCGCGACGAGGGCGGTCACCAGCCAGTGCCCGAGCACCACACCGAGGATGGCGAGCGCGCGGAGGGCGTCGACGGCCCGGTCGCGGCCGGCCGGTGTCGCGGAGTCGATCCGCCGGACGAGGTCACGCAGCACGACGGCGCTCCTCGACCGGAGGCCGTCCGGACACGATCCGGGCGAGGTTCTCCAACGCCGGGGATCCGGGGCGGAGATAGTCGCTGTGGCCGCCGGAGCCCGCGGCGAAGATCCGGGCGCCGAAGGCGGGCGAGAGCGGATCGTCGCCCAATCCGAGCGTGGCGAAGGGGAGGTGGACCTGCCCGTGCGGTACGGCGGCGATCCAGTCGTCGTCGCCGCGGCCGGCCCAGACCGTCGCCCGCGTACGCAGTGCGGCGACGCTGCCGGCGCCGGCCCCGGGGCTGCCGTACAGCACGATGTCCGTCACATCGAGCCCCGGTGCGGCCCGCCCGCAGACGACGGAGCCGTAGGAGTGGCACAGGACGGAGACCCGGGAAGACGGCCGAGCCGCCCTCAACTCAGCTATGAATCGCTGTAGTTGGGGAGCGGCGTCCTTAGCGGCGGCGGGTGTCAGCACCTCGGTGCTCAGCGTGCCGGGGGTCCGATAGCCCAGCCAGGCGATGACGGCCGACCGGCCACCCAGCTCCCGCTGGAGCGCGGTGGCACCGGCCCGGAAGCGCTCGTATGTGTCGAGGCTGGTGTCCGACCCCGGCACGAGTACGGCAATCCGCGCGGCCCGCGCCAGGTCGCCGAGGACCTCGGTGGTGCGGCCCCCGTCGCGGCCGTCGAAGGAGAGGAAGTGCCGGGCGGGAGCCGCCAGGGCGCGCAGCCCGGCGGCCCGCCTCCGGTCGCCGTGTCCTGCGGCCGTCCGCTCCGCCGCGCGGATGCCGTCGCGGTTGACGGCGTACCGCGCGGCGAGGGCACCCGGCGTGGCAACGCGCAGCGGGGCGAGGGCGACGGGGGCGGGCGCCGGCACGGCCGCGGGCCGAGCCGCACCCGCGACGGGCACGGCCACCGAGGCGGCGACGAGAGCGGCGAGCAGGGTACGCAGCAGACGGTGGCCGCGCGGGCGGGACGCCATGAGGGGTGGTCCTTCCGTACCGGAAGACGGTGGTGCTTCCGGTACCGAAGCTATGGATCATGGTGCTTGGTCCACGTCCCGCCAGGGAGCGTACTTGCCGCCTCACTCTCAAGTACTAGGGGTAGGGCCGGGCCCGGGACCCGCGGGTCACGCCCGGCGGACCAGCAGTTCGGTGTTGCGGTCCCCGGCCGCGCCGGCCATCACTTCGTGGACGGCGCCGGGCCGCGGCATGCGGCCGGCGAGACCGGGAGCGTTGTAGGCCAGCTCCCGGTAGAGGGAGGCGAGGCCGACGGCGGACAGGTCGTTGAAGTCCGTGCGGTACGGCGCGGCGGATTCGACGAGCGTGGTGAACAGCGACAGCGTGCCGTCGTGGTTGTCGACCAGTTCGAGGAGCCGTGCGTGCTGGGGGTAGTCGATATGGGAGGCGGTGTTGACCTCCCAGAAGGAGCGGGCGGGGGTGGGATGGGCGTGCGGTGTGATGCGGTTGACGTGGCTGTGCCCGTTGATCCAGGCCACCACGTTCGGGAAGCGGCTCAGCAGGGCGATGACCTCCGCGCCGCCGTGCCGCGTCTCGTCCGTGCGGGCCGCGTCGGGGCGTCGGGTCATGCTCGGGCTGTGGTGGTGGCTGAAGACGAGGAGGTGCGCGTCGTCGCCCGCGGTGTTGCGCACCACCCGGCCGTCCGCGTCGTAGTGCCGAGTGCTGTGGGCGGCCAACGTCCGCTCCAGCCAGCGGAGTTGCTCGGTGCCCAGCGATCCTTCGTAGTGGCCGCTGCGGTAGGTGGTGTCGATGCTGATGCCGACGACTCCGTCCGCGATGGGGAAGGAGTAGTACATCCGCTCGCCGTCCAGGTGGTTCTCGCTGTAGCCGTGCCCGACCGGTCCCGCGCCGGCGAAGGCCGGATCGAGGTGCGCCCGCAGATAGTCGTGCGGCGTGGCCATGCGCCGGCGGGCGTCGGCGGTCACCGTCCGCGCCCTGGCGGCGTTGCGGCGCAGGATCTCCTTGAGCACGCTGCTCTTCGGGTCGTCGCCGGTCTCCAGCACCTTGGCGAAGGCGGCCACGTCGGCGTCCGGCACCGAGAAGAGCTTGCGCGCCCCGGTGATGTAGTCGGCGAGCTGGCGGTCGTCGGGGGACAGGCAACCGCCCGGGAGGTCGTCGTGGTTGCCGGGCGTCGAGTACCACGGAATGCGCAGCCCGGGGCTGGTGACCGGGCGGACGGCGGCATCGAGGAAGCCGGGTATGCGCGGCATCCCGCGCCGCTTGTCCTGGTCGCGCAGGCTGTCGTCGGGATGCCAGTACAGCGGGAGGCCGCAGTTCTGCACGCCCTCGTACGAGGCCGGATCGCCGGTGTTGGGGGTGATCCGGCCCCCGCTCATGAGCGTGAGGAACCACTCCAGCTCGACCATGGAGTGGTTGTCGATGTTGTCCCCCGTGGACATGACGAAGGTCGGCGGCCGGCCGGTGTGGGGGCCGCCGCCGAGCGCGTTGACCTGCTCCACCAGCGAGACCGCGCCCGCCACCGCCAGCGCCTCCTGCCCCCGCCACGAACCCGGGGACCCGGCGCGCAGGAACTCCGTCCGCAACGGGCTCTGCACGTCGGCCACATGCAGATCGGTGAACTGGACGAAGCACGCCAGGGCGGTCCGCCGGTCCCGGCGCGCGGCCCTGGCCGCGGCGAGTTCACCCCGTACGACCAGGGGCCATCCGGGGCCGGGCGAGATGCGCCGGTAGCCAGCGCCGCCGGTGAGCCGCGCGGTGGTCTCCAGGGTCGTGGTTCCGTACGGTGCCGCCCGCCCCGCGCGGGGACGTGCCGACGAGGGGCCGGGACCGCTCTGTGCGCGCCCGGCGGCCGGGTCCGTACCGCTGCGGCGCTGGCGGGGGAGTGCGAGTGCGGCGCCGGTCGCGGCGACGGCGGCACCTGAGGTGAAGAGGAATCGACGACGGTCGCTGGTGATGTGCATGCCGGCCATAGGGCCCTCCGTGCGGTGGCGGGCAGCGCCGGCCACCGCGGTGTCACCATTCGGAATCTCTCATTCCGAACCTTGCGCGATGCGCGTGGCCAGCAGTTGAACGGGCCCGGAACGTGGCACACCGATCGCCCGTCGGTCCCGGTCGAAACGCGCCCCGGCACCGTCGTTCAGTGACCGTTGATCTCCGGGGCGGGGGCGTAGCCACGAGCACGCACATAGTGCCCGGTGAGCTGGGTGAACGCGCGGGCGGCGGCGCTCTGGTAGGCGTTCTCGCGGCGCAGCAGGGTGACGGTACGGGCCGGCAGGGCGGGGTCGAGCCGGAGGGGCGAGAGGCGGGGGTGGTCGTGGGTGACGGCGTCGGGCAGGACGGTGGTCAGGGGAGCGCGCTGGACGATCTCGGTCAGCGCCTGGACGGAGTTCGACTCCACCGCGATGCGCGGCCGCACGTCATGGGCGGCGAAGTAGTCGTCGATATGCCCGCGGGTCGCGAAGTCCCCGCTGAGCAGGGCGAGTCGGCGCTCCGCAGCGTCACGGGGGGACAACGGTTCGGCCCGGTCGCCGCCGGCTGCCCCGGAGCCGACGACCAGGCTGAGCGTTTCGGTGAACAAGGGCGTCGCGGCGATGCCGGGCAGATGCGCGCCGTGGAAGGCGATCCCGAGGTCCAGGTCGTCGGCCAGCAGCCGGGACTCGATGTGGTCCTGCGTCATCTCCCTGACGTCCAGGGTGACGCCGGGATGGCGGGTGTGGAGCTCGGCGGTGAGCGGCCCGATGAGATAGGCGGTGAAGGTCGGCGTGGCCGCCAGCCGCAGGTGTCCCCGGGAGAGGTCGGCCACGTCCAGCACCGCACGTTCGGCGGCCGCCAGGTCCCGCAGCGCCCGGCGGGCGTGGTGCACGTAGACCTCCCCGGCGTCGGTGAGCCGCACGCTGCGCCCCGTACGGTCCAGCAGCTGTGCACCCACCGTGCGCTCCAGCTGTTTGACCTGCTGGGACAGGGTGGGCTGGGAGATCCGCAGGTCCTCGGCCGCGCGGGTGAAGTTGCCGTGCTCGGCGACGGCGAGCAGATAGCGCAGATGACGCAGCTCCGGGGCAGCCATGGAGCCACTATAGAACGCCTATAGATGAAACCAATAGCAGCCATGGAAACTGCGTCTTGGACGCTATAGGTGCAGGTGGTGCACGGTGGACTGCATCAGCCCTCAGGGGCCGCAGCCCACCGAAGGGAGACATCCGTGCCAGACCTCACCGAGGGCGTCGCGCGCTATCAGCGGGACGTCCACCCGGCCAAGGCGGAACTGTTCGCCCGCCTGGCGACCCACCACCGGCCGACGACACTGTTCATCGGCTGCTCCGACGCCCGCGTCGTTCCGGAGCTGATCACCCAGAGCGAGCCGGGCGAGCTGTTCGTCATCCGCACCGCGGGCAACCTTGTCCCCGCCCACACCCCCGGCCCGGACGGGGTCGCGGCCGGCATCGAGTACGCCGTCGCCGTCCTGGGCGTATCCGACATCGTGGTGTGCGGGCACTCCGGCTGCGGCGCGATGACCGCCCTCGCCGAGCACCACGACCTGAGCGCCGCACCGGCGGTCGCCGACTGGCTGCGCCACGCGGACGCCGGCCGGGCCCGCGCCGCGGCCACGGGCGGCGACGGGGAGCCGGTGAGCACCCTCGTACGCGAGAACGTGCTCGCCCAGCTGGCGAACCTCGCCACCCACCCGTCGGTCGCCCGCGCCCGCGCGGCGCGCACGCTCACCCTGCGCGGCTGGGTCTACGACATCGCCACCGGCGCCGTCGAAGGCCTGCATGCCGCACCGGCCGCCGAAGGCCTCGACACCACTGCCACCGGCCGCCGGCCGGTCCCCGCGGCCTGACCCCGCCGCACCGCCCGGCACCGCCCGAACCGAAGAAGCCCGACCGAAAGGAAACCCCTCATCATGGTGCACGCCCAGTTCGACCCCGCCGCCCGCCAGGCCCTCGCCGCCGAAGCCGTGGAAGCCAAGGTGCGCAAGGACCTGTCCTGGCAGCAGATCGCCGAGGCCGCCGGCCTCTCGGTCGCCTTCGTCACCGCCGCCGTCCTCGGCCAGCACGCCCTCCCGGAAGCCGCCGCCCGGTCGGTCGCCGAGCTCCTCGGCCTGGACGACGACGCCGCGATGCTGCTGCAGACCATCCCGACCCGCGGCTCCATACCCGGCGGCATCCCCACCGACCCGACCATCTACCGCTTCTACGAGATGCTCCAGGTCTACGGCACCACCCTCAAGGCGCTGGTCCACGAGCAGTTCGGTGACGGCATCATCAGCGCGATCAACTTCAAGCTGGACGTGCGGAAGGTCGCCGACCCGGAAGGCGGCGAGCGCGCGGTGATCACCCTGGACGGCAAGTACCTGCCGACCAAGCCCTTCTGAGACTCTCCTCGGCACCCTCGGGCCGCCCGCGACCGCTGCGCCACCGGCGATCTCAAGGATTTCCGGGTGTGCATATCAAGGGGACCGGCGACAACTCCGTGACCTGACGGACAACAACCCGCCGCACCAAACAGAAATACCCCGGACCGAATTGACGGCCGGGGTATTTCTCTGCGTATATTGAGGGCTTGTGCGTCTTGCCTGACGCAAAGACACATACCCAATCTTCATTACGAACTCTATCGGACCGGAGTTGAATTGTCAAACGAGGAATTGCAGCGCGAGCAGGAATTCACCGATCTGCTCCATGAACGCCTCGTCGAATTGCGGGACGGCGCCGCGGCAGCGGTACAGCAGGCCCTGCCGCTGGAGGGGAACAACGCTCAGGCGCGGTTGGAGCGCGATGTCATGGTGGCCGAGCAGGCCGGTCTGCTGGCCGCCTTCGAGGCAGGGGAGAACGGGCTGTGCTTCGGCCGCCTGGTGTTCCGCGACGGCCGCGACCATCCCATCGGCCGGATCGGCATCCGCCGCGATGACGCGGACCGCACCCCGCTCGTCATCGACTGGCGAGCCGAGGTCGCCCGCCCCTTCTACCTCGCCACCGGCCACACCCCGATGGGGCTGCGCCGCCGGCGGCACATCACCACGGAGGGCCGGCGGGTCACCGGCCTGCACGACGAGATCCTGGACCTGGCCGACGCCGAACGCACCGGGCACGAGGGCACCGACGCGGACGCCGTGCTGCTGGCCGCCCTCGATGCGGCGCGCACCGGACGGATGCACGACATCGTGCAGACCATCCAGGCCGACCAGGACCGCATCATCCGCGCCCCGCACCACGGCGTCCTCGTCGTGGAGGGCGGACCCGGCACCGGCAAGACCGTCGTCGCGCTGCACCGCGCGGCGTATCTGCTCTATGCGCACCGTGAGCAACTGGCCCGCCGCGCCGTGCTGATCGTGGGCCCCAACCCCGCGTTCCTCAGCTACATCGAGGAGGTGCTGCCCGCCCTCGGCGAGACCGGAGTCCTGCTCGCCACCCTCGGTGAGCTCTTCCCCGGGGTAACCGCGACCGGCACCGACACCGCCGAAGCGGCCGCGGTCAAGGGCGGTGCGGCCATGGCCGACGCGCTGGCGCAGTTCGTCCGCGACCGGCAGGCACTGCCCGACCCCGAGATCGTGATCGAACACGACGACGGTGAACTGCGGCTGGATGCGGACATGGCGTACGAGGCACGCCGCCAGGCCCGCGAGACCGGGCTGCCGCACAACCTCGCCCGCCCCCACTTCGCCTTCCGTGTCATCGACGCGCTCACCGCGCAACTGACCGACCGGATCGGCGCGGACCCCTACGGGGGCCCGAATTTGCTCGGCCCCGACGACATCGCCCAGCTCGGCAAGGCCATCGCCGTCAGCCCCGAAGTGCACCGCGCCATCGAGGAGTTGTGGCCCTCCCTCACACCCCAGCAGCTGGTCGGCGACTTCCTCGCCGACCCCGTCCACCTTCCGGACACGGACGCGGACGCGATCCGTCGCCCGGCCGGCGACACCGACTGGACCCCCGCCGACATCCCCCTGCTGGACGAGGCCGCCGAACTCCTCGGCGAGGACGACGCGGCGGCCCGCGCCGCCGCCGAGGCCGAGCGCCAGGAGCGGATCGCGTACGCACAGGGCGTGCTCGACCTCTCCTACGGCTCCCGCACCCAGGAGTTCGAGGACCGCGACGACGAGGACTCGGAGGTGCTGGCCGCGCACGACCTGGTCGACGCGGAACGCCTCGCCGACCGCCACGAGGAGGCCGACCACCGCAGCGCCGCCGAACGCGCCGCGGCCGACCGCACCTGGGCCTTCGGCCACATCATCGTGGACGAGGCGCAGGAGCTGTCGGCGATGGCGTGGCGGCTGCTGATGCGCCGCTGCCCGACCCGCTCGATGACCCTGGTCGGCGACCCGGCGCAGACCGCGGAGCCGGGCGGCTGCGGCTCGTGGGAGGCGATCCTGGCGCCGTACGTCGACGAGCGCTGGCAGCATGTCAGGCTCGGCGTCAACTACCGTACGCCGACCGAGATCATGGAGCTGGCGGCGCGGGTTCCCCGGTCCGCCGACCCCGCCTTCGCACCGCCTCGCTCGATCCGCGCCACGGGCATACCGCCGTGGGCGCACCACACCGACGACCTGGCGGGCGCGGTGGCGGAGGCCGTCGGACGGGAGACCGATGACGCGGCGGGACGCCTCGCGGTGATCGCCCCGCGCTCGCTGCACACGGCCCTGCTCACCGCACTCCCGGCCGCCTCCGCCGGCGCCTCCCCGGATCTGACCAGCCCGGTGGTGCTGATCGACCCGAGGCAGGCCAAGGGGCTGGAGTTCGACACCGTGATCGTGGTGGAACCGGGGGAGTTCGGGCCGAGCGACCTGTACGTCGCGCTCACCAGGGCGACACAGCGACTGGGCGTCGTCCATACGCGGCCACTGCCGGAGGCGCTGGGGACACTCGCGCCGGCGGACACCGCCGCACCCGGCCGGTGATGCGTCGCGGTCCGTCCCGGCTTGCCGGTCGGTGTCCGTGACGAGTCCGGGGTACCGCGGGCGCGTGCTGTCCGCGCGCCCCGGTATTGCCCCGCACGACTCCTGAGCCGTGGCATGGACGGAGCCGTCCCTGGCAAGGCATGACCCGCCCACCGCACCACCTCCGCGGTGGGCAGGCCCATCCCGGCCGCTCCGTCCAGCCCGTCGCGCAAAAGGGAGGTTCGGCATGCCCGGACAGCACCGACGGCACCAGTGCCGTACCCAGTGCCGGACGCACCATCGCCGTACCCGTACCCGTACCCGTACTCGTACTCGTAACCGGACCAAGCACCGCGCCATAAAAGCCGCGATCGCCACCGTGACCGGCGCGGTCCTGGGCGCCGCGGGCCTCGACGCGGCCACGGCCACCGAGGCCCCGCTCCCCGGCGCCGCATCCGCTGCTTCCGCCGCTGTCTCCGCTTCTGCTTCCGTCCCGGCCCCTGCTTCTGCCGACCCAACTGCCTACGCGCACCAGGTCGTACGGCTGGTGAACGAGGAGCGCGCGGGCCACGGGTGCCCGCCCGTACGGTGGAACGCCACGCTGCAGCGGGCCGCGCAACGCCACTCCGACGACATGGCCGCGCGCCGCTTCTTCGAGCACACCAACCCCGACGGCGTCGGTCCGGGGGAGCGGATCACCGCGGCCGGCTACGAGTGGTCCTCCTACGGCGAGAACATCTCCGTCGGCCGGGCGACGCCCTCGGAGGTCATGAAGGCCTGGATGAACAGCCCCGGTCATCGCGGCAACATCCTGCAGTGCGACCTGGCGGACCTCGGCGTCGGCATCCACTTCGGCATCGGCGGGCCGTGGTGGACGCAGGACTTCGCCAGCCCCCGTTGACGACGATGGCGCCCGCTACCTCTCTCACCCATACTCAATTCTTCTCATATTTTGTGCGAGGACAAGGCTGTCTTGTTAAAAAAGGAGGCGTTACTGTGCTGCCCCCACCCGTCTGAGCCCAGGGAGCCGTGAGCCCGCCATGCCCGCCACGACCGCCACCTCCGCGACTCCCGCGACCATGCGTGCCGCCGTACTGCACGGTCCCGAGCGCCTGAGGATCGAAGAACGCCCCGTCCCCGCCCCCGGCCCCGGCGAAGTGCTGGTCCGTGTCGAGGCGGTCGGCACCTGCGGCTCGGATGTGCACTACTACCGGCACGGACGCATCGGCGACTTCGCCGTACGGGAGCCCCTCGTCCTGGGGCACGAAGCGGCCGGCACGGTCGTCGCCCGCGGCCCGGGGGCCGACGCGGGCCGGATCGGCCGGCGGGTCTCCATCGAGCCGGGCACCCCCTGCGGCAGCTGCGGCGAATGCCGTCCGGGCCGCTACAACCTCTGCCCGGACATGCGGTTCCTGGCCACCCCGCCGATCGACGGCGCGTTCTGCGAGTACCTCGCCGTGCGTCAGGACTTCGCCCACGAGGTCCCCGACTCCCTGACCATGGAGGAGGCCGCCCTGCTGGAGCCGCTCTCGGTGGCCGTCTGGGCCTGCCGCAAGGCCCGCGTCGCCCCCGGTGACCGCGTCCTGATCACCGGCGCGGGACCCATCGGCCTGGTCGCCGCCCAGACCGCACAGGCCTTCGGCGCGCGCGACGTACTCGTCACCG
The DNA here is from genome assembly GCF_053595675.1 of Streptomyces sp. NPDC002446. Classification (NCBI taxonomy): domain Bacteria; kingdom Bacillati; phylum Actinomycetota; class Actinomycetes; order Kitasatosporales; family Streptomycetaceae; genus Streptomyces; species Streptomyces sp. NPDC002446. The sequence goes on from NZ_JBSFYC010000110.1 coordinate 11,253, forward strand.
ACGTCCTTGCGCACCGCCTCGAACTGGCCCGGGAGACCGGCGCCACCACCCTCGACGTCTCCCGCACACCCCTGCGCGAAGCGGAGTACACGCCCACGGTCCTGCTGGAGTGCTCCGGCGTCCCCGAGGTGAGCGCTGCGGCGATCCGCACCGTGGCGCGGGCCGGACGCGTCGTCCTCGTCGGGATGGGTGGGGCCGAGATCCCGCTGCCGCTGAGCCGGGTGCAGAACTACGAGCTGGAACTGACCGGCACCTTCCGCTACGCCCACACCTGGCCCACCGCGACGGCGCTGGTGGAGTCGGGCGCGGTCCGGCTCGACTCCCTGATCTCCCACCGTTACGGTCTTGCCGAGGCTGAGAGCGCACTGACCGTCGCCACCCGCGACGCGACCGCCGTCAAGGCCGTCATCCACCCGCAGCGGTAGGCCGTGCCGCCGCTGCCCACCGGAAAGGGGCGGCCCCGATGGCTTCCGCACGGTCGTCGCTGGCCGAGGTCGACCGGCGACGGCAGGACGTACTGGCCCATGTCGTCGAACACGGAGAGGTCCGCATCGACGAACTGGCCAGGCACTTCGGGGTCAGCCTCGCGACCATGCACCGCGATCTGGACCAGCTCGCCGAACGCCGTCTGCTGCGCAAGGAACGCGGCCGCGCCGCCCCGTTCCCGACCCTCACCATGGAGACCGCGACCCGCTTCCGGATCGGTGTGAACCGTGCCGTGAAGGAGGCGCTGTGCGCCGCCGTCGCCGACGAGATCCGCCCCGGCAGCACCGTCGTGCTGGACGACTCGACCACGGTCTTCCCGCTCGCGGCCCACCTGGCCCGCACCGAAGCGGTCGCCGTGGTCACCAACTCCCTCGGCGTTGCCCGGCTGTTCGACGAGGCGCCGGGTGTCGACGTCACCCTCCTGGGCGGCCGCTACCGCGGTGAGTACGGCTCCTGCGTCGGCCCCGACGTACTGCGCGCCCTCGGCCGTATCCGCGCCGACCTCGCGGTGATGTCGGCCGTATCCGTCCTGGGCGGGCGGCTCTTCCACCCGATGCGTGAGTACGCGGACATCAAGGACGCCATGCTGGACTGCGCGCAGCGCTCCCTGCTCCTGGTGGACCACACCAAGTTCGGCAAGACCGCCACCCACGCCTACAGCGACGTCGCCCGCTACGACCGGGTGGTCACCGACCACGCCACGCCGCCCGGCGAGTTGGCCGAGCTGCGCCGACTGGGCGTGACCGTCGACGTGGTGGACGTGACCGACGCCTGACGGCGCGCTGCGCTTACGAAGAGTGCCCGGATATCGGGCGGCGCCTGCCATTTTCCGACAAACAAGTCTCCGTGCAGGAACTTCCGTTGACGCCGCACCCGTCGCGGTGTGATGGTACGGCCGCTCGGGTCATGGACATGTCGCCATCCTGTCGTGCAGTGCCCCACTCGTCGGAGCCGGCAGGAGGACGGCAGGACGCTGCCGCGACCCGGTGTCCCACCAGAACCTCCGTCGGCAGAACGCAGCATGATCCACTCGCTACCCCCTCAAGGAGCCATCCTCATGGTGTTTCGAAGACTCGTGGTGGCCGGGATATCCCTCGCCGCCACTCTTGCGACGACCGTCCTGGCCACGGCCCCCACGGCCACGGCCACCCCGCAGACCGTCCTCGGCGGAGTACGGCTCAGCGCCGCCGCCCCCGACATCGACGTGGCCAAGGTCCAGGCACACCTCACCGAGCTGAACAACATCGCGGCCCGCAACGGCGGCCACCGCAAGTCCACCGGGCAGGGCTACCGGGACTCCGTCGCCTACGTCAAGAACAAGCTGCAGGCGGCCGGTTACACCGTCACCGAGCAGCCCTGCACCTCCGGCTGCTCCTCCGGAGCCGGACCCAACCTGATCGCCGAGTGGCCCAAGGGCGACGCCGGAACGGTGTACATGTTCGGCTCCCACCTCGACAGCGTGGGCGCCGGGCCGGGCATCAACGACAACGGCTCCGGTTCGAGTGCGCTCCTGGAGAACGCGCTCACTCTCGCCGAGCAGAACCCGGCCATGGCCGCCCGGGTCCGCTTCGGCTGGTGGACGGACGAGGAGCAGGGCCTCAACGGCTCCGACTTCTACGTCAACTCCCTCTCGTCCGCCGAGCGTTCAAGGATCAAGGCGTACTACAACTTCGACATGGTCGCCTCGACCAACGGCGGCTACTTCATCAACCACCTCAACTCCACCGCCGCCCAGCCGATGAAGGCGTACTGGGACTCCCTCGGCCTCCAGCCGGAGGAGAACACCGAGGGCGCCGGCCGCTCCGACGACTACTCGTTCCAGCAGGCGGGCATCGCGACCTCCGGATACGCGATGGGAGCCGGCGCCAGAAAGACCTCCGCGCAGGCGGCCAAGTGGGGCGGCACCGCGGGCCGTTCCTATGACCCCTGCTACCACCAGTCCTGTGACACCACCAGCAACATCAACAGCACCGGACTGAACCGCAGTGCGGACGGGATCGCCGCCACCCTGTGGAAGCTCGCCGTCACCGACACCGCCCCGGCGAACGACTTCTCCCTGGCCGCCGCACCCGCCTCCGGCAGCGTCGAACCGGGCGCCTCGGCCACCAGCACCGTCTCGACGGCGACCACCAAGGGCTCCGCCCAGACGGTGAAGCTGTCGGCGTCGGGCGCCCCGGCGGGCGTGACCGTCTCCTTCAGCCCCGACGCGGTGACGTCCGGCGGCAGCTCCGCCATGACCGTCGCCACGACGCCGAACGCGGCCCCGGGCACCTACCCGCTCACCATCACGGGCACCGGGTCCGTCACGCACACCACCACCTTCACCCTGACGGTCAAGGGGACCGGCAGCTGCACCAGCCAGCAGCTCCTCGCCAACGGGGGGTTCGAGAGCGGCACCTCGCCCTGGACGGGAGACACCGGGGCAATCGGCGCCCACTCGGGCCAGTCCGCCCACAGCGGCAGCAGGTTCGCCTGGCTCGGCGGCTACGGCTCCTCCGCCACCGACTCCCTCAGCCAGCCGGTGACCGTGCCGGCCGGATGCAGCCGAGCCACCTTGACCTACTGGCTGCACATCGACACCGGTGAGACCGACCACGTCGCCTACGACACCTTCAAGGTGAAGGTGGGCAGCACGACCCTGGCGACCTTCTCCAACACCGACGCAGCGAACGGCTACACCCAGCGCACCCTGGACCTGAGCCGTTACGTCGGTCAGCAGATCACCCTGACCTTCACCGCCGCCGAAGACGCCAGCCTCCAGACCAGCTTCGTCATCGACGACGCGGCCCTGCACACCGGCTGACCTCCGGCTGCCCGGAGGGCAACCGGCGACCGGAGGGGCAAGGCGCGGCAGACCAGCACCTTGCCCCTCTGGCAGGTTCCGGGTGAAGGACCGGCCTGACTCATCGGGCAGGCCCTAGACCCGGGCGGTGAACGGGCAGGACCAGTCCGCCGGCTTGCGGCGGCCCGAGTAGCGCCGGGCCTCGGAGAGCTGCTCGTACTCCACGAGGTTCGGGTTGATGTCGCCCTGCAGCTCGATGTCCTGTTTGCGTATTTTCTCCTGGAGCCGGTCCCACAGGCCGGCGGCCTTGATCCGGTTGAACTGGGCGTGGGAGTTGAAGGCCAGCATCGGGAACGGCGGGCGGCGACCGATCCGGCTGTGTGTCTCGTGCAGTCCGATCACGAAGAACGGGTGCCCGGCCACGCTGTACGCGAAGGCCTCGGACGAGGGGTCCGGGTCGTAGCCGTCGGCCCAGGGGTGGGAGCGGCTGTCGTGGTCGTGCACGGCCTGCAGCTGCTGCCACATCAGGTCCTCGAACTCGGTGTCCGGCACGTTCAAGGGGCCCGAGAAGGTGGCGACGAAGCTGGTGAAGGGCTTGGCGTCCCAGTCCACGCCCTTCACGTAGGCGTGCAGGTCATCCGCCATCTGCCGGGCGGCCGTGTCGTCCCCGAGCCATGTGTAGTGATGATGGGTGATGCCGCCCTGTCGCCATGCCGAACGGCCGGCCAGGCAGGGAAAGGCATTGCCGAGCAGGAACTGGCCGACCTCAGTGGCGGCGGAGGCGTCAACCGTCATGTTCGTGACCTTCGGTGAGGGGGCATCGCCCGTGGTGGGGGCCCTGGCCGTGGGGGGACCATGGCAGTGAAGATCGGACATGGCCGGTTCGTCAAGAGACGACCGGACGGGGCCCGGGTGTGCGCCCTCGCCAGCGGCGACGGACCTCATCGCCGCGCCCGCACCCGCCCCGCGCCCGCCGCCCCGCTCCGTGTTCGGACGTACACGGAGCGCCCACCGTTGACCTCCCCGCGCGCCGTATCTACGCTCGAAAGTGACATCTGTTTGAGACTGCAACGAAGAGTGCAGCGATGTCAGCGAAGCAGGTCGGAGTCCTGCGACGCCGCCCCCGCCTGGTGCGTCAGGGCCTCGCGCGTTCCCGGCGCACAGCGGTGAGGCCAGGAGAACTCCACATTGACGAGCCGATGGATCGGCAACGCACCAACCCCGAGAGGGGACGATCATGCGCGCGAAGACCAGGACCCACCGCATAGCGGCAGCACTGTGCACAGTGCCCTTCCTCGTACTCGCCGGGGCCGGCGCCGCCAGCGCGGCTCCCGCCTCCGCACCGGCAGCCGCGCCTTCCCATGTCTCCAACAGCGGATGGAGCTGCGACGACTGGGATTGGGACGACGACGACTGCTACGACGGCTACGGCCACCACCACCGCCACTACGACCACGACCACGGATACGGCCACGGCTTCTACGGATTCCGTGTCATTGTCTTCTCCCGCTGATCATCCCGAGCGGTGAGATCCCCGAAGACATTCACCGCAGGGGGCCGCCCTGAAGGGCCGGCCCCCTGCTCCTGTGCCGCACGGAACGATCCGATGGCGTAGGCCAGTTGCCCAAAGCCCCCCGGCAGCGCTCTCACATCGAGTGCTCGGGTAGGGTCGCTCGTGGGTTCGACAGCGGAGATCATGACGTGAGTGCGCAGCGCAGGATGCGGGCGGTGGGTGCCTATGGGCATCTGCTGCTCGTCGTCGTGCTCGCACTGGGCGTCTTCGTGATGCACACGGTGGGCCATCCCGACAGCTCCTCCGGCTCGACCCTGCACGGGTCCGCCGCGGGCGCGACGGCCCACGGCTCCGCGGGCGCGACGGCCGCCCACAGCGCCATGGCTCCCATGGCCATGGCCACTCCGGCGCAGGCGCGAGCGGTCGAGGCCGAAGCCTCGGCGCACTCCTCGGACCACGACAAGAAGGCGTCCTCGCACGGTCCGGGGATGCGGATGGACATGGCCTCCCTGTGCGTGGCCGTGCTCGGTGGCTGGATCCTCGCCGGACTGCTGCGGGCGGTGCTCGGCCGCCGTACGGACTGGCTCGTACGGCTCCGCGTCGGCGCCATGGCCGCACTGCGCCCCAACCCGCCACCCCCCAGACCGGACCTCGCGCAACTGTCGATCCTGCGGATCTAGGCCGAACGCCGCCGCGGGCGCCGAGCGCTGCCCGCACATCGCCCCGTTCGCCAACGATTCCGCAGATCAGAACAGACAACACGAGGTGTGACATGACCTCCATCAAGCATGCCGTGCGGCGTCCGTCCACCCGCCGTATCGCCGTGGCCGGCGCCGTTGCCGCGGCCGGGCTGGTGCTCGCCGCCTGTGGCAACGGTGACGGCGCCACGAGCCACAACGGCCACGGGAGCAAGCCGTCCGCGACGGCCACCCAGGGGACTGGCGCCCACGCCGCCCCGGGCGCGTTCAATGACGCGGATGTGATGTTCGCGCAGATGATGATCCCGCACCATGAGCAGGCCCTCGCCATGTCCAAGCTGGCCGACGGCCGGGCCCGGGACGCGGAGATCAAGCGCCTCTCCGGGGAGATCGCGAAGGCCCAGGGGCCGGAGATCCAGAAGATGAAGTCCTGGCTCAAGGGGTGGGGCAAGCCCGCATCGGCCGGGTCCATGCCCGGCATGGACCACGGATCCCACTCCATGGACGGCTCCGGTATGGCCGGGATGATGTCCGACAAGGACATGGCGGAGCTGAAGGCCGCCAAGGGCGAGGACTTCGACAAGAAGTTCGCGCGGATGATGATCGGCCATCACAACGGCGCGATCGACATGGCCAAGAAGGAGCAGAAGAACGGTAGGAACGCGACGGCGAAGAAGCTGGCCGACGACGTGGTCAAGGGCCAGTCATCCGAAGTCAGTCAGCTGAACAAGATCCTCGACCGGCTCTGACTGACTGGCTGACGGGCTGGCTGTCCCGGATCTGACCGGCTGGCCGTCACTACCACCTTCTCCGAGAGCGACCTCGGCAACTACACCCTGGAGTACCTCAAGAACGATTGGTACATCACCGACTGAACCCAGCACGCCGCGCGCGGA
>NZ_JBSFYC010000111.1:0-17500 GCF_053595675.1 Streptomyces sp. NPDC002446
ACGTCGATGAGGCCGGCGTCGTCGAGGCGGTGCAGGACGGCCTCGTGCAGCCGGCCCCATACTCCAGCTCTGGACCAGATCAGGAACCGGCGATGTGCCGTGGACTTGGAGACGCCGAAGCAGGGCGGTAGCGCCCGCCAGGCGCAGCCACTCACCAGTACGTAGATGATGGCCGTGAACAGCGTCTCATCAGGCGTGTCCTGGGTTCCGCCGCCCTGAGGCCGCACCTTCGACGGTGGGATCAGCGGCTTCGCGGTCTCCCACAACCCGTCCGGAACAATCCAACTCCACGTCCCCTGCCCCATATTGAGGCCCTACCCCGCCTCACCACATGGGACACGGTCTTAGGGCTGCGGTCGCGCTGCTGGCGGGCGGCGAAGTCGGCGTGTGCCGTCTCGACGGCTTCCGGGTACGCCTGGGTCTTCTCGTGCTCGGCCAGAGCCCGGTAGATACCCGCCGACCGTTTTCGATCTTGCTCCGGGAAAGGGTCGTTTCTGACAGGGGATGGGCGTTGCCTCGTGCCTGGACGGTCGGACGGATGCGGACCCGATATCTGAGGTGCGGAGACACCTGGGGGTGTCGTAACGTGGACAAGTCGCTGCGCCGTAGACATCGGCGGCAGCGTCGGACTTCCTGTTCCTTCTGTGGCGATCTTGAGGTGTTTTCATCCCCCAGGCCCTGTAGCGGTCCGTATTCCCCCACGTGTCGAGTCTTCGCACGTGTCCGGGGGCGGACGTCGCGCTGGCCTGAGTTGCGTCACCCACCCCCGCAGTTTCGTGTTTCCTCCCGGGTGCAGCTCTGCCGTCTGCCCCGGGTTTCGTGTCTTCCGGACCCGGCGCGGCTGACGGCAGGGCTCCCCGATTCCTTGAATCAGGAGTCCCACCGTGCCTTCCCCCGCGCTCGGCAACGAGCCGCAGCACACCACCGAGCCCCCAGCTCACACCGCATCGGGCCGGCCTTCGAAGATGGCCCTGGCCGCCCGGATCGCCCTTGTGGTGCTCCTGGTCGCCGAGCTCATGGACATCCTCGACCAGTCGGTCGTCCTCACCGCCCTGCCCGCCATCCAGGAGTCGACCGGCGCCGGACCGGCCGCGGTGCAGTGGCTGACCGCTGGCTACTCGCTGACCGTCGCCGTCGGACTGATCACCGGCGGACGCCTCGGCGACATCCACGGCCGACGCAAGATCCTCCTCATCGGCACCGTCGTCTTCACCTTGGCCTCGCTGCTGTGCGGCATCGCCACCGGCCCCGGTGTGCTGATCGCCGCCCGCGTGCTCCAGGGCGCCGGCGTCGCCGTGATGATCCCGCAGGTCCTGGCCACCCTCCACGTCACCTTGGACGGCGAGAACCGCAGCTGGGCCTTCGGCCTGTACGGGGCCGTCCTGTCGCTCGCCAACGTCCTGGGGCCGGTGCTGGGCGGCCTGCTCACCGAGGCCGACCTGTTCGGACTGGGCTGGCGGCCGATCTTCCTGATCAACGTGCCCGTCGGCCTCGCCGTGATCCTCCTGGGACGCAGGTTCATCCCCGAGTCGACCGCACAGAAGGCCGACCGGCTCGACCTCACCGGGATGCTGCTGTCCGCACTGGCCGTGGTCCTGATCCTCTTCCCGCTCACCGAGGGCCATACCCACCACTGGCCGCTGTGGTGCTTCGCCATGCTCGCCGCAGGTCTCCTCGTCCTCGGTGTCTTCCTGCGCCACCAGCAGCGCAGGCAGGACGACGCCCCGCTCGTGGCACTGTCCCTCTTCCGGGGCAAGCAGTTCTCCGGCGGCCTGTCCGCGCAGCTGATGCTCGGCCTGCTGTGCGGCCTGTTCTTCATGACCTGGACGCTGTACCTCCAACGCGGCCTGGACATGGGCCCGTTCCACGCGGCCGCGGCCTTCGTGCTGCTCGCTCTCGGCGAGCTGGCCGGTGCGACGGTCGCAATGAAGACCGCCGGGCGCTTCGGGCGCCGCCTGCCCCAGACCGGAGCCCTGATCGCGCTCGGCTCGATGACCGCCTACGGACTCCAGGCCGGCGGCCGGCAGGCTGACCTAACCCTCCTCGCGATGACCGCCCCGGTGGTACTGATCGGCTTCGGCCTCGGCATGGTCGGCGGACCGCTCGCCGACATGTCGCTGGCCAAGGTCCCGCACGAGAACGCCGGTTCCGCCTCAGGCCTGTTCAACACCGCAATGCACCTGGGCATCGCTTTCGGTACCGCGCTGACCGCCCTCGTGTTCTTCTCCGCCACCAACGGCTCACCCGACGGCGGACTCAACCGCGACGCGTTCACCAGCGTCCTCTGGTGGGTCGGCGGCACCCTTGCCCTGATGTGGATCCTGATGTTCTTCCTGCCCAAGCAAGCGAACAGCCAGGCCGACTGAACCACCCTCGGGCCCGCCCCGCGCCCCCACTTCAGTAGGCCGCACACCACCCGCCTCCGCCAGGTTTGCGGAGCCCGGGTGTCACGCCGAGGCGGCGGTTGCCTCCCTTGGCGGGGTGCGCGTGCAGGGCACCGCCGCCTGGATGGACAGGTCCAGATCGAGACGGCTGTTGATGTCCAGCTCGAACCGGCCGTACAGCGGTTACGCAGCCCTACACGCCACCTGGCGGTAGCTATACGAGAACAGGGCCGAGAAGGGCGGAACATGGCTGGTTCTGTCGTCGCTCGTGCGGGTGGTGTGGTGAGTGGTCATGCGCGTCGCGGGCAGCCATGCGAGGCGATTGGGGGCGCCAATGCCACCCAACTTCCGTCCTTCGTAGGGGTTTTCATGCGCATCTTCCGCAGGTCCGAAGCCGGACTCCCGCCCCGGCCCCCGGGCCGACGCCTGCTCGCCACCGGGACGGCGGCAGCCCTCGCTGCCGGCTTACTGCCGCTCGTCCTCGCCGGCCCGGCTGACGCGGCGCCGCCGCAGGACCTGCGCTGCGGTGAGAAGAACTGTGAGTACTTCTACCCCGCAGGTCAGCGCGAATGGCTGCTCACCGATGTGAAGACGCTGACCGTCTTCCTCTGGGGCGGCGCCGGTGGTGGCGGTGGGGCTGGCGCTGGCGCCGGTGGCGCCGGTGGCGGCGGCGGGGCCGGCCTGCAGGTCTTCAGTGCCGGTGGTGGCGGCGGCGGTGGCGGTGGCGGGGCTGGCGGTGGTGGCGGCGGAGGCACCGCCGGCACGTACGTCAAGTGCACCTACACCTTCGACAAGCCGACCAAGTTGGACTTCGCCATCACCATCGCCCAAGGTGGCGCCGCCGGTGCGCCCGGCACCCCTGGTGGTGCGCCCGGCCGGGGCGGGCGCGGCGATTTCGATTACGGCAGGGGCGAGCAGGGCGCCGATGGCACTGCCTCCGGTGAGGGCACGGCCGGCGGCGAGGGCGAGACCAGCGTGATCAAGACCAAGCCCGACTCGCCGGTCGCCCTGGAGGTCCGGGCCCCCGGCGGCATCGGCGGTCTGGGCGGCAAGCCCGGCGCTGGCGGCAAGGGCGGCTACCTGGGCAACGGGACCGCCGACGGCGGTGACGGCGGCGCTGGCGGCAAGGGCGGCGCGCCCGGTGCGGCCAGCACCGCCAAGGCCACCTGCACCCCGGCCAACCTGACCGACGAGGTGAACCAGCCGACCGCCGTCGGCACAGCCGGACAGGATGGCGGCGCGGGCGCCAAGGGCAGCCGCAAGAGCGGCAAGGACGGTGGCGCGGGCGGCAACGGCGGCAACAGCGGCGCCAACGGCGCCGGCGGCCAGGCGACGGCGACCCCCGACCTGGTGGTGCTCAAGGGCGGCCGCGGCGGTGACGGCGGAGCGGGCGGCGGTGGCGGTGGTGGCGGCGGCTACGGCTGGGGCTTCACCCGCGGTAACGGTGGCCCCGCTGGCAAGGGAGGTAGCTGCGACTCCAGCATGTGCGCGGGCGCCGTGGCCACCAACGGCTCCAAAGCCTCCAGCGACCGCGGCGCGGACGGCGGCGCAGGCGGCAATGGCGCCGGTGCCCTAGCAACTCCCTGGTCCGACGGCCCGAGCAGTGGGTCCAACGGGGCACTCGTCCTCGGCTGGACTACCTTCGCCCAGTCGCAGTAGCGGCACCGCCACCGCAGACCGCTGGCGATCTGGCTCCGTTCGTGATCGTCAGGAGAGCGCATGGGGTAATGGGGCGGCGACGGACCGCGGATCGTTCTCAGCCGTGTGGGGCGGGGTGGGGTCCGCCGCTTCAGCTATGACGTGTGCCTGTGCAGTCACGAGCAGGTACCTGGTGAACCCCTCGTGCGGTGAGCTTCGTCGAGGATGCTGAAGGGACTGTGGCCAAGGGGATTTGGCTATGGGCGGCGTTGGCCTTCGCCGCGTCGATGTACAGCTGGACGAGCCGACGTGCGGCACGGCGGATGGTGTTCTGCAAAGGCATGGGAACCGATTCCTTCGATGCTTGGGAGGGGAGGATGGAGGGAGCCGAAGTGCGGCTTCGGCTCCCTCCGAGGCATGAGTCCGGCCAGCGGATGCGCTCAGGCGGACATCCGGGCGTCTGTATCGAACAGCTCGCGTTCGCGTGGGTGGAGGAGATGCTGGGTAATGAACGACCGGCCCGCGACCTTCCACAGGCCACGCCCCTTGGTGAGGGCGGACACGGCCTGCCTCTCGACGCCGGTCAATCCCAGCAGGGCTGCGGCGGAGGTGAGTTGGTCGGCTTCCTGGCGGTAGACGATGCGGGTCGAGCAGTCGGTGAGCAGACCCTCGGCCAGCGCCCGGCCCCGGGAGCCGGCATCGCCTGCGGTCAGCAGATCGCTGAGGCGGTGGATCACCATGAGGTTGGCGATGCCAAGACCACGTGAGAGCTTCCATTGGCTCTGCATGCGCTCCAGCAGGGCGACGTGGCGCATGACGCGCCATGCCTCGTCGTAGATCACCCAGCGTCGTCCGCCGGTGGGGTCGGCGAGCGCGGACTCCATCCATGCCGAGGCGCAGGTCATGGCCAGGACGAGTGCGGTGTCGTCGCCGGCACCGCCCAGGCGCGACAGATCGATGGACAGCATCGGCGCACTGGGGTCGAAGGCCACGGTGCTGGGGGCGTCGAACATCCCGGCCAGGTCACCGTGCACGAGCCTGCGCAGCGCGTGGGCCAAGTCCTCCGCGGCGTGTCCGAGGCGGCCGGTCAGCTCGCCGAGCGCATCGTCGAGCCGCTCGGGAGAGCCGAGAATGTGCGCGACGTCGCCCAGCAGCGGGGTGGTGCCGTTCGCCTCGGCGTGGGCGACGGCCTGGTCGAGGGCGACGTCGAGAGCGGTGTGCTCCATCGGGTGCAGATCCCGCCGCAGGACGGTCTTCGCGAGGGAGCCGAGGAGGAGAAGGCGTCGCTTGCGGACCTCATTGGCCCAGTCCTCCTCGCTGACGCCGTGCGGCCTGGCGGGTGCGTCCAAAGGGTTGAGGCGTCCGGGCAGGCCGGGGCCGAGAGCGATGGTCTGGCCGCCCAGCTCCTGGGCGACGACGGTCCACTCGCCCTTCGGATCGCAGGGAACGTAGATCCGATAGCCGAACGCCACGGCCCGCAGGGCGAGGGACTTGGCCAGGGCGGACTTACCCATACCGATGATCCCGGCGAGCAGGATGTTCGGATTCGTGAACCCATCGAGACGCCCGTACAGCGCGAACGGGTCGTAGGTAAAAGCCGCCTCGGCGTGGACATCGCGGCCGATGTAGATCCCCTGGGCGCCGAGGCCGCCCTCGGCGAGGAACGGATACGCGCCGCTCGCGGTGGCAGTCGTCATCCGGTGGGCGGGGAGCTTGAGATGGCCGCCGCGGGCGGAGTACGGGCCGGGTCGGCCGGCGGCCGGGTAGGTGGCCCGTAGCTCGGGGTCGATGCCCGGTTCGGCGCGGCGGGCCTGGGGACGTGCGGCATGGCGGGCCTGATCGCGGGCGGCAGCGAACTGGTCACGGGCCGCGCGGGCGGTGCGGCGGTCGCTTTTGCGGGGGACGAACAGCGGGCTGGCGCTGGCGCGGTCGCGGGTGTGGGTGGGCATGACGGGGTGCTCCAGCGGGTCAGTGGCGGGTCAGGCCGGTGAACGGGTCGCGCAGATCGGCTGGTGTGTGGTCACGGCGGACGTGGGCGACGGTGGCCAGGTGGCGCTGGCAGATGGTCAGTTCGGGCGCGCCTTCGGGGAGCCGGGCCCGGCACGCTTCCCGCGTGCGGGGGCGGCCGCTGCCGGGGTGCGGGGCTGCGTGGTAGGCGTCGTGGAGGTGCTCGGCGGCCTGCCACAGCCGGATCCGGCAGGCCCGCAGGTGATCGCCCTCGGCCTCGGCCACCGGAGAGGTTCGGGCGCTGTGGGCGTCGAGCAGGCCGTACAGGGCGGTGAGGTGGGCGTGGAGGGCGTCCAGCTCGGTGCGGTGTGCGGCCACGGGTCCGGCGGGAAGGTTGATCGCCCGGTGGAACTCGAGCGCCGCGGTGGCGAACGGAACGAAGTCCTCAGCCAGGTCGGGCAGGGGATCGGTCGGCATGGGAGTGGCCCTTCGGTGAGCGCGGTGGTGGAGCTGGTGCGCTAGGGGCGGGCCAGCGGGAGGGCGGCGCCTGTGAAGGCTTCGGCCTGCTGCCAGGTCAGCAGCCGCAGATCGAGGAGCGCGGATACCGCGGCCGTCTCAATGGCGGCACAGGCGGAGTTGAGTTCTTCGTCGCTATCGGCGCTGACGGTGAGCAGGCCGGTCAGGGCGACGTCGGCGTGGCCGGCGATCAGCTGGCGCTCACGGGCCTTGATGTCGGCGTACTCGACCGAGTCCTCCTCGGAGTCGACCTGGCCCTTGCGCTGCCGCTCGGCCGCGTCCGCGATCACTGTGGCCTTCTTGCGCTGCACATCCTTGAGCGCTGCATCCAGCCCCTTGGGCGCGTAGGTCAGCAACAGGGTGCGGCGCACGCCGGAGGTGAACAGCAGCTGGTGCAGGAAGCCGGGGTGGTGCATGGCGAAGCCGTCCTTGGAACGTGGCGAGAGTAAAAGGGGAGGGTGACGGGGGCGGGAGGCCGAGAGCGGCGGCTTGGCCCGCCCCCGTCAGGTGAGGGCTACGAGCTCGATCCACCCGGTGGCTTGGGGTAGATCCACCGCTGCGGCGTACTGCCGCCCTGGGGCGGAGGCGCGCTTGCCGGTGGCGGCCCGCTGGGCCGTGGCGCCGGCGGATCCATCCGCGTACCCGCCGCCGAGGCGCCCGGCGTGGACGAAACCGGCGCCGAAGCTGCCGCCGAGCCCGAGGTGGTCCCCTGGCCGTGGTGCTGGATCAGGGGCTGGCTGCGGTCGCCGTCCGTGGGAGGCCGCTGGATCAGCGCCCGGCCCTTGTCGCCTGTGGCCTCGGGGTCTTCGCCGTAGCGGAAGTGGGTCTGCTTCGGCTTGCCGCCACCGCTCGAGCCGCCGGTCGGATCGATACCGGAGGCGACGCCATCCGTGCCCTGGCCAGGCACCTTCGACGGCCCCTGCGGAGCAGGCGTCCCGGTGCCCGCCTGCATGGCGAGCTGGGCCGCGGTCTTGGCCGCACCCGCCGCCACCGTCACCCCGGCGACGCACAGCACGACCTCGCCAACTTCCCCGGCGAAAACCGTGACCAGCGCTCCTATCGCAGCTGGCTGACCGAACTGCGAGGCATACCGCGCCAGCCGCGAACACGCTGTCGTGATGGTCTTCTCCGACTGGAGGCAGGAGCCGACCACGTCCGATGCCCTGCAAATGGCCGGCTGGACCTGGCACGGGAAAATGCCGTGGATCAAGCCGGCCTCACGGCCCCGCAAGGGCGGACCGAAGCAGGACTCCGAGTTCATCCTCTGGGGCGTCAAGGGCACCGTGGACAACACCCGCGACCTCTACCTCCCCGGCCACTTCATCGCCTCCCAGCCCCGCAGGGACCGCGTTCACATCACCCAGAAGCCCGTCGAGGTCATGCAGCAGCTCGTCCAGGTCTGCCCACCCGGCGGCACCGTCCTCGACCCCTTCACCGGCTCCGGCTCCACCGGCATCGCCGCGCTGAAGGAAGGTCGCAAATTCGTCGGCGTCGAACTGTCCGACCACTACGCCAGCATCGCTCAGGAGCGCCTGCGCAATGTCCTGGATCAATACGACTTCGAACTCGCCGGGCCCGAGGAGTGAGAGCGAGATACCCCGGAAGCACGGGCCAGAACGCGATCAAGGGCGGTTGCTTCATCGGAAATTTGATGAAGCAACCGCCCTTGATCGTCTATGGAGTCACCCCATGTCGGCACTCAGCTGGATCAGTTCACCGGCCCGCGCGAGATTCTCACGCGATCTGATGCGCACCTCGACACCACCCTTGATTCCCAGGCAGCCCAGCCCACGGACGTCCCGCGAGAAGCCCTCGCGCAGTTCCACGCCGTCCGGATCCAGCTTCAGGTTGACCACGAGCATTCGGTTCCGCGGCTGTACCCGTACCGTGGCGATGTTCTTGATCCGTCGGTACGCGATGTAGTGCAGCTGCGGCTCCTTCTGCACATCCCCGTGCGACAGCAGCACCTCATCGAGGTCCGCGAACAAGTCCTGAAGATCCTGCGGTGACTCATCGAGATACTGCTGAACCGACTTCGGCGAAACCGCACCGGAGGCCCGGGACGCGGTGTGCGCCCTTCCTCGGGCCAGGGACGTGGCGCCGGCAACGGAGTCGACCAGCTGCAGCGTCAGCACGTCTTCGAAGACCCGGTAGCTCACCAAGTCGATCCGGCGACCGATCATCTCGACAGCCACGGTGTCGTGGTGGGTGAAGTCCCCAGCGATGCATACGAGTCGGGGGTTGCTCCAGTCGATTGCCTCGGCCGCCTCGGTGCCGAGCCTCTCCTTGACCAGGTTCTCGAACTCATGGTGGTGGTCATGGAGCCATGACAGATATGACAGCGCCTGATTCGTGACGTTCTGGTCGCGGAAGCGCTTGTACTCCACGATGACCGGTGTCCCGTTCTCATCCAGGCCGAGGGAGTCGATCCGTCCCCGGTGGCGACCGGTGCGGTACTCGGTCGCCAGGAAGCGGACGCCGAGCATCGCCTCCATGTTGGCCTCGATCAGCGTCTGCAGATGACGCTCCAGAGCCACGGACGACCCCGAGATCTCCCTGGCCTGTCCGTCGCCCACTCGGAACGCCTTCAGGTCGCCCACTTCGCCTGCCCGTCCACCCTGAGGGCCCAGGCAGCGGGGTCTCGGCCTACGAGAGGCGGATCGCGTCCTGCGGAGCGGTACGGAAACCCTCGCCTAAAGCGTGTTGCAGAAGGTCGTGGGCCGGGCATTTTCCCTGTATGGGCGGGGTGTTGAGGGCTGAGGCGTTGTGGGTGGAGACGTTCACGGGACTGCGGATGCGGCAGTTCGAACGGCTGCTGAGGGTGGTACGCGAACGGGGCGGGAACGGCCCTGGGGGCGGCCGACCATGGTGCCTGCCGTTGCCAGACCGGGTACTGCTGGTGGCCGTCTACTACCGGACGAATCTCACCATGAGGCAGCTCGCGCCGCTCTTCGGCTGCTCACCGGCAACGGTGTGCAGGGTGATCCAGCGGCTGCGGCCGCTCCTGGCCATCGAGCCTGCCCGCCGGCCAGCCGACGCCGTGGAGCGGTTGTGGATCGTGGACGGCACCTTGGTCCCGGTCCGTGACCGGAAGGTCGGAGCTTCCTCGCGCAACTACCGGTTCTCGGCAAACGTGCAGGTCATCATCGACGCGGACACGAAACTCGTGGTTGCCGCGGCCCGGCCGGTTCCCGGCACCACCGCCGATGCGAAGGCTTGGCGGGACGCCGGCCTGGCCGAGCACTGCGAAGGCGTCACGGTTCTGGGCGACGGCGCGTACATCAACACCGGCCTTGTTGTCCCGCACCGCAAACGCCCCGGCCGATCACTCCTGGCGGGCGAGGAGGCAGACAATGCGGAGCATCGCCGGGTCCGGGCCCGTGTCGAGCACGCCTTCGCCCGCATGAAGCACTACAAGATCCTCCGCGACTGCCGACAACGAGGCGCCGGTCTCCACCATGCTGTCCAGGCCGTGGCCCACATGCACAACCTCGCCCTCGCCGCGTGATCAGAACAGCCAAAACCAGCCCCTCACCTGCCAAATCACAGCCTTCTGCAACACGCTTTAAGAGCTGTCCCGTAAGTGATCTCCGGTGTGACTCCCACCGGCCGGCCACCCTGAGCTTGACATCCGGTTACATCGTCACATCCCTTCTGAGCTGCGGTGGCGTCCGGACTGCTGGACGTACGCCTGTCGTTTCACCTCCGGCAACCGCATCCCGTGGGCGCGCCTATGTCGTCAACTGGGACCAGCAGCATCTTCGTTCAGCAAACAGCGTCGTCCGTCCCTGCTCACTGCTTCCTGAAGTGCTCGATCAGACGCGAGTAGCTGTCATTGGCATGTCCGTCTTCCACGGCCTTGTTCACGAGGCCGAGGGTGTAGCCGGGGAATTCGACGTCGATGTTCCGGGCCCCGCTCTCGCGGACCAGGTCCTCGACCGAGGGCCGGTGGTGCTGGAGCGCTCCGTACGGCGTCGCGTACTCACCACGGTCGACCTCGTCGGCGATCACCGGGAAGGACGCGAGTAGGGCGGCAACGGACGGGCCGGCATCGTCCAGGAACCGCTTCACCCCGATGCCCTCGCTGGACAGCAGAGCGGCCGCGTGCAGGAATCCGTTGAGCGCGCCCCACATGGTTCCGTGCACGGCCATCCCGTACAGGGCCGGCACGCCGGCGTCGGCCGAGATCAGCGTTCCCCGGCCACCGATGAGCCGGAGCGTCGGATGAAAGTGGTGGAACACCGCGTCGGAACCGCCATAGAAGATCACCGTCTCGGCTCCCCCGATGCCCGGAGCGATCGTCATGATCTGCCCATGGAGATACTGCGCGCCCTGGTCCTCAACCCACTCGGCCACGGCCCTGGCCTCTGCGGATGTCCCGTCCGTGAGGTTGAGCACGGAGCGGCCGGAAAGCGCGTCGCCCGACGATTCCAGAACCGCGCGGGCCGTCGCATTGCCCTTTACGCTGACGACCACAAGAGGGCTGGCGGCAACGGCGTCGCGAGCAGTTGCGGACCGCTCAGCCCCCTTGGCGACCAGGGAGTCGGCCTTGTCCGGCGTACGGTTCCACACCGTGGTCGGGTGCCCGCCATCCAGGAAGGCATCGGCGAGTGCGAAGCCCATCTCGCCCAGACCGATAACGGTCACGGCCGGCTGGGCATCGGTTCGTTCTGAGGCAGTGTTCATCGAAGTCGCTCTCTTCCCGGTTGCAGTGGTCCAGCCCATCCAGGGCGCCACTGATGTTGCGCGAAACGTCACGCTAGAACCTGAACCAAAGTTGAGGTCAAGGGGGATCTCGGGCCGTGCGCTCACCGGCGGGGACTTGATGGGGCCGGCGTCGAAGAAGGCCGTGGTTGTCCCGTCTCATTTGATCTTGCCTGTGGTCGACGCCGCGACATGGGCTGATGCAAGGACGGGGGAGACGGAACCGCG
The DNA here is from genome assembly GCF_053595675.1 of Streptomyces sp. NPDC002446. Taxonomy (NCBI): domain Bacteria; kingdom Bacillati; phylum Actinomycetota; class Actinomycetes; order Kitasatosporales; family Streptomycetaceae; genus Streptomyces; species Streptomyces sp. NPDC002446. The sequence continues at coordinate 11,418 of NZ_JBSFYC010000111.1, forward strand.
GTGGAGTCTCCGCTGATGTTGTCTCTCACCAGCACTTCCGCGCGGTTGTCTCACGTGAAGTTGTCGGCGTCCCGCCTGTCACAGGTGGTTGCTTGAATGTCTGGATGGACCCAGAGACCACACTCTCCACCCTGCGTGACTTCTGCGCCGAACGTCTCGGCGCAGAACTCGCCGCCCGCGTCGTCCGCCTCGCCCGGCCCGGTTTCGCGCTCACCGAAGCCGGTCCAGGCGAGGCCGCCGGGCACAGTCGATTCGGCGGCCGGGCGATACTCGAACCGGCCACGCCCTGGCCGACCTGTGAGGGCTTTCCCCTGAGCTTGCTCGCCGTCCTCGACACCGACGCCCTGGCTCCCTGGCTCGGCGACCTCCTCCCGGCCGGGACGGGCCTGCTCAACTTCTTCTCTCTCGACAGCGACTCCGAGCAGCGCGATCCCGCCCTGGCGCTCACGTTCGACAGCGACGACGCACAGGTGGGAAGGGTGATCGCGGCCCGTTCCGCGTACGCCCTGGACACCAACCCGCCCGCCCGGTCAAGCGTCTTCGCGCCCGTCGCGTGGGCGGCGTCACCCGGGTTCTCCTTCCCCGACACCTGGGACCCGGCCTGGGACACCCTCTAGCGTTGCACAGGACGCCTGATCTCTCGTTACTCACCCTGCCTGAAGCCGGTCAGCAGTCGTTGTTTCGCCATACACCTCGTTCACGGACCCACGCCTGCCCCTTCTCGTCGAACCGCGGCTCGCCAACGCCGTAATTCACACGGGCAAAGTCGCCAGCGAGATGCTCGACAGAGAATCGCTTGACGCGGTAGTGCTCGTGGCGAAAGTTTGCGCCCTTTGCCCGGTCCAAGAGTATGGCGAACTCGGCTTCATTGACGGTGGTCCTGCAGTGGGCAGAGAGCATGGCGTGGCCAGCGGAAACATCCGGCTTGAAGTAGGCCGCAACGTACTCACGGACCGCCTCTTCCAGGGCTTCCCTGTCCTACGCCACCTTGCTGCCTCTGTCATCGGGTGCCTTCGAAGCAGACGGTGCCGTAGTCGACGCCGGCGGCTCGTTGCTGCCGCCGCCGCTGCACGCGACGAGTGCCAGTGGCAAGGTCATGGCGAAGACTGCACCAGTTCGTAATCGCACGACTCTCCTCAAATTGACGGCCCCGAAAGCATGATGCCTTCGGAAATCCTTAGTCGCCGGAAGTTGCCAAGATCAATCGAGCATCCTGGCCCGCGTCCGGTTCGATGAGGTACTGGCTGTCGTCCGCGCGGCTCGCGAGAACGTACGTGGCAGCCATGCCCCTGCGCGACCGTGACGCGGGGAGGAACCGCTTGGACCCGCAGATCACCTTGGACAACCGCCCACTGATCCTCCCTGGAAGCAGTTGACGGCCATGACGCCGGCACCGTCGAGTGACACGGCTGCTCAAGTGGTGGGCCGACGGGAGCCGATAAGGATGCTGTCGATGGCAGTGACGACCGGGACGCCGTTCCGCTGACTCGCTGACCCCGGTGCCGGGGGCAGCTGGCAGCTCTTGTTCAGGCGTCCGCGTCACGCCCACGACGACTGCCGCACGCCGAGCGGGCCCCACAGGACGGCAGTGAGCCGCTGACGCCGACTGGTCACAGGCGACGGGGCGGCGGGTAGCGTGACATGAAGGCGTGACCTACGACAGCGAGGCCGGCGTTGCACGCGTCATCACCAGCAGCACGAGCAAGAAGGCGCGCAACATCATCGAGGGCGGTCCGGGGGCTCGCGCCGCGGTCAGCCAGGCGGATGGGGCACGTTGGGCGACGCTGGAAGGAATCGCCGTCATCAACGACGACCCGGCGGCTGTTGCTGACGCCGTCGAGCGATACACGAAGCGCTACCACTCACCGCGAGCCAACCCGAAGAGAGTCGTCATCGAGATCACGGTCACCACGACCATGGGGAATGTGAAGCCGCGATGATGGACGCCTGCGCTTGCTTTGCTCGGTACCAACAAGAGGCCGCTGAGCGGGTGCGCGACATCGCCTGTCCATGGCTGAGCGTCGCCGGAGGCGACCAGGAGAGGGCAAGGGAAGCGCGGACGCTTTTGGGTGGGCCACCATGGCGCGTCAGCATCGGGGCCGCGACGTGATGCTCTGATCTGGGAAATGGGACGTGATTGCGCGGCACAGTCCAGCGCGATCCCTACTGCACTCGTATGCGTAGGTCTTGAGCTCGAACCCGGTCGCCCCCACCTCCAGTGCTGGGCTCGAAAACGCTGGTCGAGCCGCTCCGAGCCAGGGACTTCCCAGGGATTTTTCAGGGACTTTCAGCTCTGTCCCAGGGACTTTCCAGGGACCTTTCGCTGAGTAAGCAGGAAAGGCCCCGACAGCCCTGAAAGGAGCGAAGCCCCAGGTCAGGGCCCGTGCCTGCCGGTGAACCTGACGCAGGCTCACCCGCCGCCCGAGAATGCCCGTGCCGGCGACGCGATCGCCGCCGGCACGGGCGGACCTCCCCGGTTTCCCGGGAGGTGGTTCTCCCCGGTTACCTGGAGGAGTACGGCAGCAGGGCCATCTCCCGGGCGTTCTTGATCGCACGGGTCAGTTCGCGCTGCTGCTGTGCGGTGACCCGGGTGACCCGGCGGCTGCGGATCTTGCCGCGGTCGGAGATGAACTTCCGCAGCAGATCGGTGTCCTTGTAGTCGATGTATGTGATGCCCGCCGCGTCCAGCGGATTGGGGCGGGGCGTGGCCGGCTTGCGGGGGTCGGAGCGGCGTGGCATGGCGGTGTCCTTTCGTGGGAGGTCGGCGTCCTCGGATGAGGAACCGTGGGCGTGTCCTTGTGCGGGGAACGGCGCGCAGGGGTCAGGAGACGGGTTCGAGCAGTGCGTCGAACGCGGCGGGAAGGCGCTTCCAGGCCTCGCGTCCGCCCGCGAACTCGGCCTCGGTCAGCAGGCAGGAGTCGAGCAGCCGCTCCAGGCCGTCACGGTCCAGGCCGGGGGCGGTGAAGACCAGGTGCTGGCAGCAGTCGCCGTGTTCGGGGTGCCAGTCCAGGGCGGCGGCCGCCCGGCGCATGGGCGGCACCATCTCCCAGGCGGCGTCCGGGAGCGCGGCGAGCCAGGGGCCGGCGTTCTCCACACACAGCGCGCCGCCGGCGGAGTCCCAGGACAGCAGGGTGTCCGGGCGGTCGGCGAGCCAGAAGCGGCCCCGGCTGCGGGCCGCGGCACACGCCAGATCCTCCAGCGCCTCGTAGAGCCGCTCCGGATGGAAGGGACGGTGGCGGTGCCACACCAGGGTGGAGACCCCCGACTCGTCCGCTTCCTGTGGCAGCAGTGCACAGGCCGGGTGCTGGGCGGCCGCGGCCGTCTCGACGTCGAACCCGGCGAACGCGGCCTCGGCGAGCTGCCCGGAGGCCGCAGGGACCCGCAGCGCGGTCGGGTGCAGCTGGGCGAGGAGCGCCCGGTCCTCGTCGTCCGCCTCCGGACTGTCGACGAGCGCGAGCACCGGCGCGTACTCCAGCTGGCGCGCAAAGGTGTCCCCGACGGTGCGTCGATCGGTCGCGGCCGCCGCGAGGCCGGTCTCCGCCAGATCGTCGCCGTTGGCGAGGCAGGGCAGCACGAGTGCCGGGTCGACCGCGGTCATGACGTTGGAGACCGTCAGCTCCTCGCCGCCGTACGACGTGATGACCTCGGCCATCGCCTTGGGTTCGACGGAGTCCCAGAGTTCGACCACCGCGAGCCGGTGCAGACCGCTGCCGGCCAGTCGCCGGAGTTCGGGGACCAGGTCCTCGCGCAGGGCGCAGCACGCACAGTCGTTGACGAGCGGGGCCTCACCGGACGACAGCTCGCCCGAGGCGTCCCGCACCGTGCGGCGAACGGTGCCGTCCGCCGCCGTGGACAGGTCGTGGTGCAGCGCGACACTGCCGGGCACGGAGCGCAGCAGCCGCTGCACGACCTCCTCCCGGGCCTCGGAGTGCAGTCCGCCGACGATGACGACGGGCAGGCCGTGCAGACCGTTCTCCGCCATCACGCCGTCCCGCGCCGGCCGTACCGCCGCTCGAAGCGCTCGACGCGGCCGGCGGTGTCCAGGACCCGGGCGGTGCCCGTGTAGAAGGGGTGGCTCTGGGACGAGATCTCGACGTCGATGACGGGGTAGGTGTTGCCGTCCTCCCACTCGATCGTCTTGTCGCTGGTCGCGGTGGACCGGGTGAGGAAGGCGAAGTCGGCGGCCTTGTCGCGGAAGACGACGGGCCCGTAGGCGGGGTGGATTCCGGGTTTCATGGCGGTGTTCCTGTCTGTGCGGTCGGCGGGAGAGTCGGGGACGACGGGGGAGTGGGAGTCAGCGTTCTTCGCGGAAGTCGACGTGGCGGCCGGCGACCGGGTCGTACTTGCGCAGCACCAGCCGGTCGGGGTCGTTCCGGCGGTTCTTGCGGGTGACGTAGGTGTAGCCGGTCCCCGCGGTCGAGCGGAGCTTGATGATCGGGCGCAGTTCGTTACGAGCCATGGGGTTACTATATGGGAATGATTTCCATTGCCGATAACCGGCCCTGACGAGAGGTAGCCGACAACCATGTCCGCCCACTGCCAACTGACCGGCGCAAAGCCGGGCTTCGGCAAAACCGTCTCCCACTCCCACCGCCGGACGTCCCGCCGGTTCGACCCGAACATCCAGCGCAAGCGCTACTGGCTGGCGAGCGAGGGGCGATATGTCCGGCTGACGCTCAGCACCAAGGGGATCAAGACGGTCGACTCCATCGGGGTCGAGGCCGCGGTGGCCCGTATCCGCGCACGAGGAGTGAAGGTCTGATGGCGAAGCAGAGCAAGATCGCGAAGAACGAGAGGCGCAAGGTGATCGTCGAGCGGTACGCCGCCCGGCGCGCCGAGCTGAAGGAGATCATCCGGCGGCCCTCCTCCACGGAGGCCGAACGCACCGCGGCGCTGGCCGAGTTGCGGCGTCAGCCCCGCGATGCCAGCGCGACCCGGGTGCGCAACCGCGACAGCGTGGACGGCCGGCCCCGCGGGCATCTGCGGAAGTTCGGCATGTCCCGGGTGCGGATGCGCGAGCAGGCGCACGCCGGGTTCCTCCCCGGGGTGACCAAGTCGTCCTGGTGATCCCACGCCGGTGACGCACCGGCACTCGCCGCGGCCCGGGTGGAACCCCGGGCCGCGGTGGCGGGCCCGCAGGCCGAGGTGGGCGGATCGATCGCGACCGGTGGTGCCTGGTGTGCCGCGTCCCTGTAACGGCACACCGTAACGGCACACCCGGCCTCGCGGTTCCGGACGGCTACGGCTACGGCTACGGCTACGGCTACGGCTACGGCTACGGCTACGGCTATGAGTACGGCTGCGACTGTGACCATGGCGGCGAACGCCGCAACGGCATCGGTCCGGGTCGGGCAGTGCCGTGGCTGCGACCACTGCCCGACCCGGAGTTCTCAGGCCTGCGGCACCGGTTCGAGGTGCTCGTGTGCGCAGGCGTCGTCGATCCCGTACGTGTCCCAGGCCGGGAAGGGGTCGTCGGAGAGCGCCTCCCCGTCGGCCAGGAGGCAGTCGCTCAGGGCGGCTTGAAGCGCGTCGGGGTGCAATCCCGTGCCGATGAAGACCAGTTCCTGGCCCTGGGGATCGTCGGCGGACCGGGCGCCGGACGGCTCGAAGCGTGCGACGGCTCCGGCCTGCGACCACAGCCCGGTCACGTTCGGGCGGCTGGCCAGCCAGAAGAAGCCCTTGGAGCGCAGGATGCGGCCGTAGGCGCCGCTGTCGAGTCCCTCGGTGACGAGGGTCCACAGCCGGCCGGGGTGGAAGGGCGCGGCGGCACGGAAGACCGTGCTGGAGATGCCGTACTCCTCGGTCTCCGGTACGTGGTCGCCGTTGAGCTCGCGCACCCAGCCCGGGGCGAGCTGCGCACGCTCCAGGTCGAACAACCCGGTGCCGAGGATTTCGGCGGCGTTCACCCGCCCGTGCCGGGCGGGCACGATGCGGGCGGCCGGGTTGAGGCGGGCGAGTGCGGCCCGCAGGCGTTCGGCGCTCGGTGCGTCGACGAGGTCGGTCTTGTTGAGGACGATGACGTCGGCGAACTCGATCTGGTCCATCAGCAGGTCGCTGACGGTGCGCTCGTCGTCCTCGTACTG
>NZ_JBSFYC010000112.1:0-17268 GCF_053595675.1 Streptomyces sp. NPDC002446
GTGCCGCCCGGCGGCTGCAGGTGCGACGCTCACGGTGTCCTCTGTTCGCTTCTCCGCCCCCGCAGCGCAGCGGTGCGGCACGGTGTCTTCTCTGCTTCCTGCTGGGGTCGGCCGGTCGGGCGGACCAGTGTAGGCAGACGGCTTTCCGGTCGCCCGAGGCGGGACGCACGGACCCCGGGCGTACACCTCGTGATCGTTGAGACGTGTGCGGGGCAGAAACGGTTCAGTGTGCCTGCAACATGCACCCCAGCAGACCAGCGCAAACCCCCGAGTGCCGGGGTGACCGGTCGAAACCGGTCACCGGCCCTGCAGATGCGCGGCGCTGAGGCGGGCGGCGGCGAGCTTGTTGTAGAGGCGGGCGCCGGGGCAGTCGGTGGTGAAGCCGTCCCGGTGGCCGGCGATGGTGTGCATCTGGACCTTGGCGCCCTTGGGGAAGCGGTTGCTGCCGCCGGAGAGCATCTGGATCGTGGCGCGCGGGTCGACGCGGTAGAGGCCGAGCTTCCAGGCCGCCAGGCGGGAGACCGCGTCGACGGCGGCCTTGGGCGGCTCGCTGCCGGTGAAGGCGCCCAGGACGGCGATGCCGGTGCTGTCGGAGTTGAAGCCGAGGGTGTGGGCGCCCATGACCGGCTTGACGACACCGCCCGCGCGGCCCTCGTAGACCGTTCCGCACTTGTCGACGAGGAAGTTGTAGCCGATGTCCCGCCAGTGGTTGCTCTTGACGTGGAAGCGGTACATGGCGCGGATCAGCGCGGGCGACTGCGCGCAGGTGTAGTTGTTGCCCGATCCGCTGTGGTGGACGAAGGCCGCGCGCACGGTGCGGGTGTAGATGAAGGCCTTCTCGCGCATCCGCTCGTCGGCGCCCCAGCCGGCCCGGGTGACGATCCGCGGGCGCGGCCCGATGTGCTGGTGCACCGGCGGCGCCGGCCCGTCCACGGCGGCGCCGTCGGCCTGGGAGGCGGCCTGGTCGAGGGCCGGGATCTCGGTGGCGCCGAGGGGGGCGAGCGGGGCGTTGGCGGCGGAGGCCGCGGTGGCCTCGGAGGCGACCGGGGCCGGGGGGTCGGCCTGTGGGCGCGGGCCGCCGGGCGGCGGGGCGCCGGGGTCGACGAGTTCCAGGCGCAGCCCTCGGGGGGTGGCGGCCGGTGCGCGGTCCGGGGTGTGGGGGGTGATGCGCAGCTGGACGGCGTCGGAGTCGCCGACCCACAGGGGAGCGGTGCTGCCCCGTACGGCGCTGTCGCGGCGTTCGGCGGCGCCGGGGTCGGGGGCGTCGTCGTTGTGCGCCTGGAGGTCCTGCCAGGTGGACCAGGCGCCGGTGGCGGTGGATCGGGTGCGGACCTGGACGCGGCCGTGCAGCTCGGCACCGGCGTCGTCCCAGACGACGCCGAGGAGGGAGAACGGCCGCACGGTGCGGGCCGGCAGGCCGAGGGGCCTGGGCGCGCCGGTGTCGCGGTCGGTGCTGTGCTGGGTGGGCCCGCCGAGTACCGCCACCGGCAGGGACTGGGTACTGCCCGGCAGGTCACCGGCGCGCACCGTGGGCGTGCCCGGCGGGCGGCCGGCGGCGGCCGGTGCGTCCGGCGCGAAGGGCAGGGCGATGGCGGCGGTGCACGCCGCGCCGAGGCAGCTCGCGAGGAAAGGGCGCATGGACAGCATCGTGAACACGGCCGGAGGAAACCCGCCAACGCTGGTCCGAGCGGGTATCGGCCGATCCGGTGGCCCGGACCTGCCGTGCCCGCCCGCCCCCGGACACCGCCGCGCGTACCCTGGCCGCGATGAACGCCACCGATCGCACCCCCGCCGACCTGCTGAGTTCCGCGCTCGCCGCGGACCCGGCCCGCCCGCTGGTGACCTTCTACGACGACGCCACCGGCGAGCGCGTGGAACTGTCCGTCGCGACCTTCGCCAATTGGGTGGCCAAGACCGCCAACTACCTCCAGGGCGATCTGGCCGCCGAGCCCGGCGACCGGCTCGCGCTGCTGCTGCCCGCGCACTGGCAGACCGCCGTATGGCTGCTGGCCTGTTCGTCGGTGGGCGTGGTCGCGGAGGTGGACGGCGATCCGGCCGCCGCCGACCTCGTCGTCGCCGGGCCCGACCGGCTCGATGCCGCGCGGGCGTGCTCCGGGGAGCGGGTGGCGCTGGCGCTGCGCCCGCTGGGCGGCCGCTTCCCGCAGCCGCCGGCGGGTTTCGCGGACTACGCGGTGGAGGTGCCAAGCCAGGGCGACCGGTTCGCGCCGTTCGCTCCGGTGGATCCGGGCGGGGTGGCGCTCGTCGTCGGCGGCGAGGAGCTGACCGGCGCGGGGATCACGGCACGCGCGCTGGCCGACGCGGAAGCGGACGCGCTGCCGCAGGCGCCCCGGGTGCTGTCGGGTCTGCCGTACGACACCTGGCAGGGCCTGTCGTACGGGCTGTACGCGCCGCTGGCGGCCGGTGGTTCGGTGGTGCTGTGCCGCCATCTCGGCCGGCTGGGCGCCGAGGGCGCGGCGGCCCGCGAAACGAGCGAGAAGATCACGTTCAGGGCGCCGCTGCCGGTGGCCTGAGGTTCCCGCCGCCTTCCTCCGGACGGGGGAGGGAGAGTGCCCCTTGCGGGACGGTAAGCCGGTTTCGGTCCATGATCTTAAGTTACGTACCACCGTGCAGGGCTTTGTCCGTCTGCTGTTCCGTCCGGGCCCCGCGTACGGGCGCGACGCCGACTCCGTGAGGGATGGACGCACACGTGACCGATACCCCCGAGCCCCCCAGGTTCGACGGCTGGGCCGGGCACCCGGCCGGGGGGCCGGGACCGGACCGGCCGGGGCCGCCCCGCCGCCGGCGCTGGCGGCGCTGGGCGGCGTTCGGGGCGTCCGCTCTCGTCCTGGCCGCGGCGGGGGCCGGCTGGGCCGTGTACGCCAAGCTCAACAGCAATATCCACACCGACAGCGCCACCGAGCGGGAGCTGCGCAAGTGGGAGTCCGAGCGGCCCCCCGCGGGCCCGCCGAACGCGCAGAACCTGCTGCTGATCGGCTCGGACAGCCGCACGGGCGGCAACCGCGAGTACGGCCGCAGCCGCGGCCAGCGCTCGGACACCACGATGCTGCTGCACCTGGCGGCGGACCGGAAGAGCGCCACCGTGGTCAGCATTCCGCGCGATCTGATGGTGACGGTGCCGCACTGCAAGCGCTCCGACGGCACGGAGACCGGCCCCCGCACGGCCCAGTTCAACTCGGCGTTCGCCTTCGGCGGTGCGGCCTGCACGATCCGTACGGCCGAGAAGGCGACCCGGATCCGCATCGACCACTACATGATCATCGACTTCGTCGGCTTCAAGCGGATGGTGGACGCGGTGGACGGCGTCGAGGTCTGCCTGCCGCAGCCCGTCCGCGACGACGAGGCGCGGCTGCGGCTGCCCGCGGGACGGCAGACGCTGCACGGCGAGGCCGCGCTCGGATACGTCCGCGCGCGCAAGAGCCTGGGCAACGGCAGTGACACCCAGCGCATGGAGAGGCAACAGCGTTTTCTTGGGGCTCTCGTGAAGAAAGTGCAGAGTAATGGTGTCCTGCTCAATCCAACCCGGCTGTATCCGGTGCTGGATGCCGCGACGAGTTCACTGACCACCGATCCCGGGCTGGCTTCCCTGCGGGGTCTGTACGAATTGGTGCGCAGCACTCGCAACATTCCGACCGAGCGGGTCCAGTTCCTGACCGTGCCGCGCCAGGAGTACCGCTATGACCCCAACCGCGACGAGCTGGTGGAACCGGACGCCGGCCGGCTCTTCGGGCAGCTGCGCAGCGATCTTCCGGTGACGGTGACGCCCGCGCCCGACGCCGCCGAGGAGGGGTCCGGCACTGCCGGCGGATCCTCGGACGGCACGCCCGGGGCCGCCCCTTCGCCGTCGGCGAGTTCGGGCCCGACCTTTCCGGGGACGACCGCGCAGCGCGGGATCTGCGAATAAAGATGCCGCAAAGGACTCCCGATGACGCGAATGGATTGGGCGGAATGCCCAGTTGTAGGGAAGTGGAATTTGTCACGCGCGTCGCGGGGCGCTGAACTGGGCGGATAGTGTGAGCGATCCGGTCCGCACGTTTGGCTGACCGATGACCATGCACCATTGACCAAGCACTGCACGATCGACCTACCGAGCGCCTTGAGGGGATGGCGCCGCGTGGCACCGACGGAGGACTCAAGGCACCGTGGACGCGCAAGGCCGTGGGCAGGCGGACGACAACAACGTCGATCCCGCCGATCAGTGGGTGTTCGATCCGAACACCGGCAACTACGAGCTGCGGCTTGACCCTGCCGGTCAAGCCCCCGCTCGGCCTTCCGACCGCAAGGCGCCCGGCTCCAGACGCGCCGCGCGAGCGCGGGCCGAGGAGATCGGTGACACCGACACCCGTCCGCTGCCGACCCAGCGCGGCCGCCGCGGCGAGCGCGCCACGGACGACGGGGACGAGCGCCCCGCGGGCGGCCGGGCGGCGGCGCGCCGGGCGGCCGGCCGTACGGCGACCGCATCGCCGTCCGCAGCGGGCCCGGCCGGCCGCCGCAAGCGCAAGCCCAAGCCGTCCGGCAAGAAGAAGGCGCTGTACTGGACGGCCGGTGTGCTGGGTTTTGTGCTCGTCGCCGGCTGCGGTGGCGCGTACTTCATCTACCAGCAGCTCGACGGCAACATCAACAAGGTCGACGTCGGCGTGGAGAACGAGGCGGTCTCCGACGGCCCGGTCAACCTCCTCATCATCGGGACGGACGCCCGCTCCGGTAAGGGCAACTCGGGCTACGGCGACGCCGGCAGCGTCGGGCACGCGGACACCACGATCCTGATGCACATCTCCAAGGACCGCACGAACGCGACCGCGCTGAGCATCCCGCGCGACCTGATCACCGACATCCCCAGCTGCTCGACGAAGCAGAAGGACGGCTCACGCAAGCACATCCCGGGCCAGAACGGGGTGCGCTTCAACACCAGCCTGGGCCAGGAGGGCCGGGACCCCGGCTGCACCTGGCGCACCGTCGAGAAGCTGACCGGGCTGAAGATCAACCACTTCATGATGGCCGACTTCAACGCGGTCAAGGAGCTGTCCGAGGCGGTGGACGGCGTCGAGGTGTGCGCGGCCAAGGACATCAACGACCCCAAGTCGCACCTGAAGTTGAAGGCCGGCCGGCACATCGTCAAGGGCGAGCAGGCGCTGGCGTTCGTCCGTACCCGGCACGCCGTCGGGACGGGCAGCGACCTGAGCCGGATCGAGATGCAGCAGCAGTTCCTCAGCTCGCTGATCCGCAAGCTGAAGTCCGACGCGTTCTCCAGCCCCGGCAAGCTCTACGACGTCAGCCAGGCGGCGACCAAGGCGCTCACCGTCGACACCGGTATCGGTACGGCGGGCAAGCTGCTGGACTTCGGCAACGACCTCAAGCAGGTCGACATCGACAAGGTCACCTTCGCCACGGTGCCGGTGCTGGACAACCCCAACGACCCGGCCACCGTCATCCTCGACCAGGCCAAGGCGGACCCGCTGTTCCGGATGGTGCAGGCGGACCACACCCTTGCCAAGCACAAGAAGGGCAAGAAGAAGAAGGGCTCCGGGTCGGTCAGGAAGGCTCCGCCGGAGCTGGTGCGGGTCGATGTGAGCAACGGCGGCGGGCCGATCGGCTCGGCGCAGGAGACCGTGGACTGGCTGCAGAACACCAAGGCCGCCCGGCTCTCCACCAACGCCGGCAACGCCCCCGCCAAGCTGGCCACCACGCGCCTGGAGTACGCCCCCAACCAGGCCGCGCAGGCCGCGACCCTGGCCGACTGGATGGGCCTGCCCAAGAGCGCGCTGAAGAAGTCCGCGCAGGACGCCGGCGACCGCGTACCGATGAAGCTCATCCTCGGCAAGGACTTCAAGGCCCCGGGCACGCCGATCGAGGCGCCGACCGAAACCCCGGACGGGGTGCAGAACGTCAATGCAGACGACAAGAACGTCTGCGCGAAGTGAACCGAGCGGGATCCGGCCGCCTGTGAAGGCGCCGAGCGCGCCACCGGACTGACAACGGGGAGAGGGCCCAATGCGGCAGAGCAGTGTGCGTGGTGAGGGCTCACGGCGGCGCCGGCGCGAGCCGGAGGCACAGGAGCTGGGCTGGGACGACAGCCTCTACGAGGACAAGGGGCTGCCCCCGGACGCCCCCGGCTGGACGCCCCCCGAGGGCGGCGCGGTGCCCGCCGGTGACGGGGACGTGCCGGACGACGGGGCCGGCGGCCACCGCAGAGGGGGCCGGCCGCGCCGTCGCAAGGGCGGCAAGGGCCGCAAGGTGCTGCGCTGGAGCGCCCTGACCGTCGCCGTCCTGATAGTGGGCGCGGCGGGCGCCGGCTACTGGTACTACGAGCACCTCAACAGCAACCTCCGCAAGGCCCCCCGCTCCCTGGGCAGCGGTCTGAAGAAGCCGGACCCCAACGCCTTCGGGCAGAGCCCGCTGAACATCCTGCTGCTGGGCTCCGACGGCCGGAACAGCAAGCAGAACATCAAGCTCGGCGGCGCCAGGCAGGACGCGGACCGCAAGCCGCTGGCCGACGTCCAGATGCTGCTGCACGTCTCCGCCGACCGCAGCAACATGTCGGTGATCTCCATTCCCCGCGACACCCGGGTGACGATCCCGCGCTGCACCGACCCCAAGACCCGCGAGGTCTATCCGCAGACCACCGCCCCCATCAACGAGTCGCTCCAGCACGGCGGTCCGGGCTGCACGCTCGACACCTGGCAGGAGCTGACCGGCGTCTACATCGACCACTTCATGATGGTCGACTTCTCCGGCGTGGTGTCCATGGCGGACGCCATCGGCGGCGTCCCGGTCTGCGTCGACAACAACGTCTACTCGCACGACAGCAAGGGCCACGGCAGCGGGCTGAGACTCACCAAGGGCACCCACCCCGTCAAGGGCGTCCAGGCCCTGCAGTGGCTGCGCACCCGTTACGGCTTCGAGGACAACACCGACATCGGCCGGGCCAAGGCCCAGCACATGTACATGAACTCGATGGTCCGTCAGCTGAAGAAGGACGCCAAGCTCACCAACCCCGGCGAGCTGCGCGACCTGGCGGAGGCGGCGACCAACGCGCTGACCGTCGACGAGGGGCTCGACACCGTCAAGAAGCTCTACGACCTGGGCGGTGACCTGAGCCGGGTGCCGACCAAGCGCATCACGATGGTGACCATGCCCTGGCAGTACGGCCCCGGCGAGCGCTACGTCATGCCCAAGCCCGGCGACGCGGAGGCGACCTTCGCGATGCTGCGCAACGACACCGCGCTGGACGGCAGGGACAAGAAGAAGAAGTCGACGCCGGACCCCAAGGCCGCAACGCCCAAGGACCAGCTGAAGGTCGTGGTGCAGAACGGCACCGACAGCACGGTCAGCGGACCGGCTTCCGGCCGCGCGTCCACCGTGCAGCAGCAGCTGGTGAACCTCGGCTACACGGCCGCCGCCACCGACTCCGTCCTCACCGGCCAGGCCGACACCACGATCACGTACCGCGACAAGGCCCAGCGGGGCGACGCGCTGGCCCTGGCCAAGGCGCTCGGCCTGCCCAAGGGCGCGGTCCGGGAGTCGAGTTCGGCCACCGGGATGCGGCTGGTGGTCGGCAACGACTGGCGCAGCGGCCCGGCGTACCCGAAGAAGCCCGAGGGCGAGAAGCCCGCCGACAAGGCCCCGGCCAGCGCGGACGCCCTCAACGGCGAGGACTCCAAGGCCTGCATGAAGGTGAACCCCGAGTACTCCTTCTAGGTTCCCTGCCGCTCCCCGTCCCCCTGACCGCTTCCGAAGGTGACGATGTTCGCGATACCGCTGAGTGACGACGGCGCACAGCTGCGCCCGCTCGAACCGTGGCAGGCCGGGGAGTTCCTGGCGCACATGGACCGGGGCCGGGAGTTCATCGGGCGGCACAACGGGCTGCCCGACGTGGTCACGGACCTGGAGTCGAGCCGGGCCTACCTGCGGACGTACGCGGAGAAGGCCGCGGCCGACACCGGGCGGATCTGCGGCATCTGGGCGGAGGGCAGACTGGTCGGCGCGGTCATCCTGCGGACGATGGACGTCGCGCAGGGCACCGCCGAGGCGGGCTGCTGGCTGGAGCCGTCGGCGACGGGCAAGGGGCTGGTGACCCGGGCCGTGCGGGTGCTCATCGACTGGGCCGTCGAGGAGCGCGGCATCCACCGGGTGGAGTGGTGGGTCTCCTCGGGGAACGAGGCCAGCATCGCGGTGGCCCGGCGGCTGGGGATGACGAGGGACGGCGTGCTGCGCGAGAGCCACCTGCACCGCGGGGAGCGGCACGACGAGGAGATCTGGTCGGTGCTCGCTCCGGAGTGGCGGGCGGGCGGGCGGCCGTCCTGACGGGGCCGCCCGCGCGGACCCGCTACTGGGCTCCGGCCGCCGGTGCCACGACAGCCGGGCGGCGGCTGGCGATGACCTTCCTGGCGAGGGAGCGGGGGCTGGTGAGGAAGCCGACGCCCCAGGACATGTGCATGGTCGCCAGCGCCACCGGGATCTGGGCGCGGGCCTTGAGCGACAGGCCCTTGCCGGCGGGGAGCGATCCCGCGGTGATGGCGGCGAGGTAGCCGGCCGGGACCACGAAGCCCCACGGGGTGAGGACCGCGCCGACGACGGCGCCCGCGGCAATCGCGCAGACCGCGGTCGGCGGTGCCAGGTAGCGCAGGTTGATCGAGCCGGCGTGGTAGCGGGCGACGACATGGCGCCACTTGCCGTAGTCCTTGTACTGCTTGGCCAGCGCCCTGACGCTCGGCCGGGGGCGGTACTGGACCTTCAGTTCCGGTGAGAACCAGATCTGGCCGCCGGCCTCGCGGATCCGGAAGTTCAGCTCCCAGTCCTGGGCGCGGATGAACTCCTCGTTGTAGCCGCCCTGCTGCTCCAGCGCCTCACGGCGGAAGACGCCGAGGTAGACCGTCTCGGCGGGGCCGGCCTGGCCGCCGGTGTGGAAGGCGGCGTTGCCGACGCCGATCTTGGAGGTCATCGCGGCGGCGACCGCGTCCTCCCAGGCGTTCTCGCCCTCGGCGTGCATGATGCCGCCGACGTTCGCCGCGCCGGTCTCCTCCAGGAGGCGCACGGCGGTGGCGATGTAGTCGGGCGAGAGCATGCCGTGCCCGTCCACCCGCACCACGATGGGGTGCCGGGACGCCTTGATCGCGGCGTTGAGCGCGGCGGGGGTGCGGCCTGTGGGGTTCGGCACGGTGTGCACCCGCGGGTCCTCGCGCACGAGCTCGGCGGCGATCTCGTCCGTACGGTCCGTGGACGGGCCGAGGGCGATCACCACCTCCATCTCGCCGGCGTACTCCTGCTCCAGGATGTGCCGGACCGAATTGCGCAGGTGACGTTCCTCATTGAGCACCGGCATGATCACGGAGACGGCCGGGGGCTGCTGCTGCGGCATGGTTCCTCGGGGGTCGGCCCGTGTCGGAGCCGCCAGGGACGGCAGCGCCCGCCGGGAGACTGCGGTATCGCGACTCACGTTACCGCGAATGGGGGACGCGCTCGGACGCAGCCGGGTGGCCGGGCGGACGGCGACCGGCGTGTGACGCTTTGCAGCCGATCATATGGACATACGGTGTCCTCTCCCGTTTCGTTCCTTTTCTCCCCTTCTATCCCGACCGCTCCCCCGCCGGGCGCCGATCACGCCCGGCCAGCCGCGGAGGTGTCCCCTGTGACCGCGCCGTTCCGCTCCCCCCGCCCGGCCGGCCGCCGGGCCGCCCGGCCAGGCCCGCGCCGGCGCCCGCCCGGCCGGCGGTGGGGGTTGCGGAGCAGCGCCGCCGCGTCCGTGCTGCTGCTGGCCGCCAGCGGCGTCGGGCACGCGATGGTGACGGGCGTGGAGAGCGGCATCGGGCGGGTGGACGCCTTCCAGGGGATGAGCAACCGGCCGGGCGGCGGCGACGGGCTGAACTTCCTGGTCGTGGGCACGGACGGACGCGACAAGCTCACCGCGGCGAAGAAGCGGAAGTACCGGCTGGGCGGCGCGCCCTGCCACTGCACCGACACCCTGATGCTGGTGCACCTCTCCGCCGACCGGGACCGCGCCAGCGTGGTCAGCCTGCCGCGCGACTCCTACGCCGAGGTCCCCGCCCACACGGACGCCGCCACCGGCCGCCGGCGCCCCCAGCACGCCATCAAGCTGAACGCGGCGTACGCGGAGGGCGGCCCCAACCTGACCGTGCGGACCGTCGAGCACATGACGGGGGTGCATATCGACCACTACCTGGAGGTCGACTTCACCAGCTTCATGGACAGCGTGGACGCGGTGGGCGGGGTGGAGATCTGCACCCCGCGGCCGCTGCGCGACAGCCATACGGGGCTGGCCCTGCCGGCCGGCAGGTCGCAGCTCAACGGCGGCCGGGCGCTGCAGTACGTGCGCTCGCGGCATGTCGACGGCTCCGCGGACCTCGGCCGGATGCAGCGTCAGCAGCGCTTCCTGGCCGCCCTCATCCACAAGATCACCTCCTCCGGAGTGCTGATGAACCCGATCCGCTTCAAGGAGGTGGCCGACACGATGCTCAAGTCCGTACGCGCCGACTCGGGCTTCGGCGCCAACGACCTGGTCGACCTCGGACAGGCGATGCGCGGCTTCACCCCGTCGTCCTCGGAGTTCACCTCCGTACCGCTGCGCGACCTGGCGCAGCCGGTGCCGGGCGTCGGCTCGACGGTGCAGTGGGATCCGGTGCAGGCGCCGAAGCTCTTCCAGGCGATCCGCGAGGACCGGCCGATCGCGGTGCCCCGCGACCACAAGAAGCCGCACGCCAGGGTCGTGGACGTACCGCCGGGCCGGATCCAGGTGCACGTCAGCAACGGCAGCGACCGGGCGGGACTGGGGGCGTCGGTGGCCACGGAGCTGCGTGCCGCCGGGTTCGTCACCACCGGCTCCCCCGGCAACTCCACCATCGGCAAGGTGCGCCGTACGGTCATCGCCTACGACCCGCGCTGGGACCGCTCGGCCCGCTCGCTGGCCGCCGCGCTGCCCGGCGCGAAGCTGCACCCGGTGGCCGGGCAGGGCCCGGTGCTGCAGGTGACGGTCGGCCGGGACCACCGGGCGGTGCAGCGGGTACGGGCGGAGGAGCCGGTACCGAAGCCGGGCCGGGTCTCGGCGATCACCGGCGATGAGGCCGTGTGCCCATGAGCGGACGCCATGACGAGCGAAGCGAGGATTCGGCATGAGTGATTCGGCATGAGTGTGCCCGCACCCCGTCGCACCGCGCCCAGGCCGCCGGCGAGCCGGCCGGACGCGCGCCGCTCCGCGCGCCGGGTGTCGGTGGCCGTCGCGGCGATGTGCCTGGTCGTGGCCACCGCGGCCGCGGCACCGCCGGCGCCCGCCGCGCCGACCGGCTGCGGGGACCTGGTGCGCGGCCAGCTGTGCCTGCGCGGCCCGGTGGGGGCCGACGGCACCTACACCGCGACCTACCGCCGGCACGCGTCACTGCGTCGCGGAGCGACTCCTCCCGGGGCGGTGCCGGGCGACGGGCGGGAGACAGGCCTCGGCGAGATCACCGTGCGGCTCGGCTATCAGCGCAAGAACGCCCGTATCACCGCGTTCCCCGGCTGGTTCGGCACCCGGCGGACGCAGCGCGGCGCCGTCGAGCTGAGCGGCCGGGTGGAGATGCTCTCGGACGAATGCATCCGGGGCGTCATGGAGCTGGGTGAGACGGTCTACGTCACAAAATGGAGCTGCAGTTGATGTCTGGGATGTCCGGACTTATCTGAAAGGTGCGCATCGTGTGGCAGGTTGTGCTGGGCATCACCCCCACCACGGTGACGCTCTTCCTCATCGCGGCGCTGGCGGTGGCGGTCGCCTTCTCCCTGTGGGCCGCCCGCGTCCCCGCCGACGGCGCACCGCGCACCGCCGCCCGGGTGCTGCTGGCCGGCTGGCTGCTGCTGCTCCTGGTCGCGACGCTGGCGCCGGCCCAGCCGATCGGCTCCGGGGACGCGACGGTGTGGTGGCGGCCCGGTGAGGGGCTGTTCGAGCTGGGCGCCCCGCTGGAGCCCGGGGAGCTGGCCATGCTGGTGCGGCGGCAGACCGCCAATGCCGCGCTGTTCGTTCCGGTGCCGCTGCTGCTGCGGTTCGCGGCGCCGCGCTGGCCCTTCGCCCTGGCGTTCCTGCTGGGGGTGGGCCTGTGCCTGGCCGTCGAGACGGCGCAGCTGCTGATGCGGGCCGGGCGGATCGCCGATATCGACGATGTGCTGTGCGCGGCGGCCGGCACCGTCATCGGCGCGGGGCTGGCCCTGCTCGGGCAGCTGACCGCGGCCGTTATGCGTCGTCGAGGCCTTCCGCGGCGCGCCGTTCGCGCAGCTCCATGATCGCGCGGCGCCGGGCGAGGCGGTGCGTACGGCGGATCTGCGCCTCCTGGTAGCGGCGCTTGTCGCGCTCGGTCTCGGGGAGCACCGGCGGCACCCGGCGCGGCTTGCCCTGCTCGTCGACGGCGGCGAAGACGAGGTAGGCCGAGCCGACCTGCTGGGCCGGGCTGGACTCGTTCCAGCGCTCGGCCAGGACCCGTACGCCGACCTCCATCGAGGAGCGGCCGGTCCAGTTGACCTGGGCGCGCACATGGACGAGGTCGCCGATCCGGACCGGCTCCAGGAAGGCCATCTCGTCCATGGAGGCGGTCACGGCCGGCCCGCCGGAGTGGCGCCCGGCCACCGCGCCCGCCGCGTCGTCGACCAGTTTCATGATCACGCCACCGTGCACGGTCCCCAGGAGGTTCGTGTCACCGGCCGTCATGATGTGGCTGAGTGTGATGCGGGACACGGAGGTGGGCTTGCCCGTGAGCTCACCGTCGGGGTCGTTGGTGACGAGTTCGGTCATGCAGCCAGCGTAAGCGGGGACCGTACGGACCCGTCGCACGCCGGATGTGACACGGATCTCCTGACCCCCGCCGGAAACCATCCGGAATGGATGCTTCCAGCGGCCCCGCCGGAATGGTCACGGCCCCTTCGGTTATGCGGCGGAAGGCCGCCGTGGCTTTGCATCAGCTCTGCAACAGCCCTGGCCCGATCCGGCACCCGGCCTATGGGACAGCCCCCTGTGGCGTGCACACTGCCCGGTATGAATGAGTGGCCCAGCAGGTGGTCCGGCGACCGGAGCGGCAACCAGTACGGACGCGGCAGCAGCGGCGATCCGGAGGGCGCGCGTGCCATGCCGCAGGTGCGGCGCGACGCGGCCCCCGGCTATCAGCGGCAGGAGCCTCCGCTGCCGCCGTCGATGTCCCCGCGCCGCGGTGCGACCGTCCCGCCGCAGCAGTCCCAGGGCTACGACGACGCGTATGACGACGGTTACAACACCGGCCAGGTCTACGGCGGCGGCCGCGGCGGTGGCGGTGGCGGCGGCTACGACGACGGCTACGGCGGCGGGCGGCCGCGCCCCCGCTGGGGCCGGCGCATCAAGCGGATCACCATCGCCCTGGTCGCGGTGCTGCTGGTGGCCTCGGTCGCCACGTACTTCTGGGCCGACAGCAAGCTCCGCCGCGAGGTCGACCTCAGCAAGGTCATCGACCGGCCGGAGCCGGGCGACGGCACCAACTACCTGATCGTCGGCTCGGACAGCCGCGAGGGCATGTCCTCCGAGGACAAGAAGAAGCTGCACACCGGCTCCGCCGAGGGCAAGCGGACCGACTCGATGATGATCCTGCACGACGGCAGCAACGGCCCCACGCTGATCTCGCTCCCCCGTGACTCGGACGTCGAGATACCGTCCTTCGTCGGCTCCGACTCCGGCAAGAAGTACCCGGGCACCGGCCGGCACACCAAGCTCAACGCGGCCTACGCCGAGGACGGGCCGGAGCTGCTGGTGCGCACCGTCGAGCACAACACCAAGCTGCACATCGACCACTACGTCGAGATCGGCTTCGCCGGCTTCGCCAACATCGTGGACGCCATCGGCGGCGTCGAGATGGACATCCCCAAGGGCTTCAAGGACAAGGACTCCGGCGCCGACTTCAAGGCCGGCAAGCAGACGCTCGACGGCCAGCAGGCGCTCGCCTTCGTCCGCACCCGGCACGCGTTCGCGACCCAGGACCTGGAGCGCACCAAGAACCAGCAGAAGTTCCTGGCCGCCCTGGCGAGCCAGACCGCCACCCCGGGCACCCTGCTCAACCCCTTCCAGCTCTACCCGACGATGGGCGCCGGCCTGGACACGCTGATCGTCGACAAGGACATGGGCCTGTGGGACCTGGGCCAGATGTTCTTCGCGATGAAGGACGTCACGGGCGGTGAGGGCAAGTCGATGAACATGCCGATCTCCGGCAGCAACGGCGGCAACCTCGTCTGGGACAAGGCCAAGCTCCGGCAGCTGGTCTCCCAGCTCAACAACGACGAGAAGGTCACGGTCTCCGGCAGCTGACCGGCGCCGCACGACGACAGGGCCCCCGGACCGCAGCCGCGATCCGGGGGCCCTGCCCTTTGCCCATCCGCCTTACTGCGGCAGGTTCCGCGCCATCACGATCCGCTGAACCTGGTTCGTACCTTCGTAAATCTGCGTGATCTTGGCATCCCGCATCATCCGCTCCAGCGGGTAGTCACGGGTGTAGCCGTAGCCGCCGAGCAGCTGGACCGCGTCCGTGGTGATCTCCATGGCCGCGTCGGAGGCGTAGCACTTGGCCGCGGCGCCGAAGAACGTCAGGTCCTCGCCCTTGCCGCCGGCGGATATCCGCTCGGAGCGGGCGGCCGCGGCGTAGGTGAGCTGGCGGGCGGCCTCCAGCTTCATGGCCATGTCGGCGAGCATGAACTGGACGCCCTGGAAGTCGCCGATCGGCTTGCCGAACTGCTTGCGCTCCTGGACGTAGCCCTTGGCGTAGTCCAGGGCGCCCTGGGCGATGCCCAGCGCCTGGGCCGCGATCGTGATGCGGGTGTGGTCCAGGGTCTTCATCGCGGTGGCGAAGCCGGTGCCCTCCGCGCCGATCATGCGGTCGGCGGGGATCCGGACGTTGTCGAGGTAGACCTCGCGGGTCGGGGAGCCCTTGATGCCGAGCTTCTTCTCCGGGGCGCCGAAGGAGACGCCCTCGTCGCCCTTCTCGACGACGAAGGCCGAGATGCCCCGGGAGCGCTTCTCCGGGTCGGTGACGGCCATCACCGTGTAGTACTCGGAGACACCGGCGTTGGTGATCCAGCGCTTGACGCCGTTCAGCACCCAGTAGTCGCCGTCCCGTACGGCCCTGGTCTTCATGCCGGCCGCGTCCGAGCCCGCGTCCGGCTCGCTCAGGCAGTACGAGAACATCGCGTCGCCCTTGGCGAGCGGGCCCAGGTACTTCTTCTTCAGCTCCTCGGAGCCGGAGAGGATCACCGGCAGCGAGCCCAGCTTGTTGACCGCCGGGATCAGCGAGGACGAGGCGCACACCCGCGCCACCTCCTCGATCACGATCACGGTGGCCAGCGCATCGGCGCCGGCGCCGCCGTAGGCCTCCGGTACGTGGACCGCGTGCAGGTCGTTGGCGACCAGCGCGTCGAGCGCCTCCTGCGGGAAGCGGGCCTCCTCGTCCACCGCGGCGGCGAACGGCGCGATCTTCGCCTCGGAGAGCGAGCGCACCGACTCGCGGAGCATGTCGTGCTCCTCCGACGGCCGGTACAGATCGAAATCAGCGGTTCCCGCCACGCTTTCTCACTCCCCTGAGCTGCCGGTAGCGCTAACTACCGTTAAGTAACCCGTTACGTCAACGGATTCTAGGCGCCGATCCCGGCCTGCGGATACGTGAGGTTGCCGACAGTTACGGAACTGCTTCCGCAAGGGCTGGAGTCGGTCGTTCCGGGCGCGACTATGCTCGGTCAGCGCCGTTTTCCTCAGTATGCGTCTGGAGCATCCATGGCCCTCAAGATCACCGTGATCGGCACCGGCTATCTCGGCGCCACCCACGCCGCCGCCATGGCCGAGCTCGGCTTCGAGGTGCTGGGGCTGGATGTGGTCCCCGAGAAGATCGAGATGCTGCAGCGCGGCGAGGTCCCGATGTACGAGCCGGGCCTGGAGGAGCTGCTGCGCCGCCATGTCGCCGGCATCGAGGGGTCCAGCGGCCGGCTGCGCTTCACCACCTCCTACGCGGAGGCCGGCGCCTTCGGCGACGTCCACTTCGTCTGTGTGAACACCCCGCAGAAGCACGGCGAGTACGCCTGCGACATGTCGTACGTGGAGAGCGCCTTCGACGCGCTGGCGCCGCATCTGACCCGGCCCGCGCTGGTGGTCGGCAAGTCGACGGTCCCGGTGGGCAGCGCGGCCCGGCTCGCCGAGCGGCTGGCGGCGTCCGCCCCGGCCGGCGCGGATGCCGAGCTGGCCTGGAACCCGGAGTTCCTGCGCGAGGGGTTCGCCGTCGACGACACCCTGCACCCGGACCGGATCGTGGTCGGTGTGGCCGGCGAGCGCGCCGAGGAGCTGCTGCGCGAGGTGTACGCCACACCGATCGCCGAGGGCTCGCCGTTCATCGTCATGGACTACCCCACGGCCGAGCTGGTGAAGACCTCCGCCAACTCCTTCCTGGCGACGAAGATCTCCTTCATCAACGCCATGGCCGAGGTCTGCGAGGCGGCCGACGGCGACGTGGTGAAGCTGGCCGAGGCGATCGGGCACGACGAGCGGATCGGCAGCAAGTTCCTGCGCGCCGGCATCGGCTTCGGCGGCGGCTGCCTGCCCAAGGACCTGCGGGCCTTCATGGCCCGCGCCGGCGAGCTGGGCGCCGACCAGGCGCTCACCTTCCTCCGCGAGATCGACTCGATCAACATGCGGCGCCGCGGCCATATGGTCGAGCTGACCCGGAACGCGGTCGGCGGCGGCTTCCTCGGCAAGCGGGTCGCCGTCCTCGGCGCGACCTTCAAGCCGGACTCGGACGACGTACGCGACTCCCCCGCGCTCAACGTCGCCGGCCAGATCCACCTCCAGGGCGGCCAGGTCACCGTCTACGACCCGAAGGGCATGGAGAACGCCCGGCGGGTCTTCCCGACGCTGGGCTACGCGGACAGCGCCCTGGAGGCGGCGCGCGGCGCGGACGCGGTGCTCCATCTGACCGAGTGGCGCGAGTTCCGGGAACTGGACCCGGCCGCCCTCGGCGAAGTGGTCGCCGAACGCCGCATCCTGGACGGCCGCAACGCGCTGGACCCGCAACTGTGGCGCAAGGCGGGCTGGACGTATCGGGCGCTGGGGCGTCCTTCGGCCTAGCCGTTCCGCTGCGCTTGGCTTGGCTTCCCACGTTTTCGGCTTTCCCGCCGCGGTGGTTTCTCGCCGTTGCGCCTGCGGCGGGCTGTTGCCGCTGCGCGGGGCGTTTTCGGCTGCGGGTGCGGCCCTCCAGACTCCGTCCTACGGTCCGC